>CALESY010000120.1 GCA_937919945.1 uncultured Chitinophagaceae bacterium
ACCCCTATGTTGCATTAAAAAAAGTATTCAAATGGCTGATAATCAGCTTTTTAATCTTTATCGTGGTGTTAGCAGTAGTTGTAGCATCCAAACAAAATACAAAGTACGATGCACCCTACCCTAAAATAGCTATATCTACAGACAGTGCAGTACTTGCCAGAGGCGAATACCTTGTATATGGCCCCGGACACTGTGCCGACTGCCATGGTAAAGTAGATATGATAGACGCAAAAGAGCGGGGTGACATTGTACCCCTTGAAGGAGGCTTCACTTTTATACTACCTGTTGGTAAAGTACATACTCCCAATATAACACCGGATGTAGAAACCGGGATTGGTAAATACAAGACCGAAGAATTAGCAAGGGCTCTGCGTTATGGTGTAAAACCGAATGGCTCTGTATTAATAGACTTTATGCCATTTCATAATACCAGCGATGAAGACCTGAGTGCTATTTTCTCTTACCTGAAAACTATGCAACCAGTAAAACACAAAGTACCTGAGCATGAATGGAATATGCTGGGCTACATAGTAAAAGCATTTGCCATAAAGCCAGTAGGGCCTGATGGTGAGGTTGTGAAGTCGATTCAGCCAGATACTACTATTGCTTATGGTAAATACCTTGCTAATAGCGTAGCCAACTGCCGTGGCTGCCATACTAACCGTGATTTAAAAACCGGGGCATTTATTGGACCCGACTTTGCCGGTGGTTTCCAAATGGAGTCTCCGTTAGACCCTGCCAACTATGCTTGTGTAACACCTAATATAACACCTGACCCTGAAACAGGACGCATGATAGGCTGGACAGAAGAAACATTTATTACCCGCTTCAGATCAGGTAAAGCCATCAAACACAGTGCTATGCCCTGGGGACCTTTCAAACGTATGAGTGATAATGACCTGAAAGCTATATTCCGCTACCTGCAAACCATAAAACCTGTAAAGAACAAGATTGATAAAACATTTATTGAGTTGAAGAACGCTTAATACCCGTACTTCTCTTTCCAACAATTGCGCAAATACTCCCTGATACGCGCCTCTGATGCATTATTGCCGGGGTCGTATAGTTTGGTGCCTGCTACAGCATCTGGCAAAAACTCTGCATTTACAAAATTGCCCTCATAGCTATGCGCATATTCATACCCTTTGCCATAGTCGAGGTTTTTCATCAGTTTGGTGGGTGCATTGCGTATATGTAGTGGTACCGACAAATCACCTGTCTTAGTAACCAGATCCTGCGCATGGTTGATGGCCATATAAGATGCATTGCTCTTGGCAGATGATGCCAGATAGGTAGCACATTGTGATAGTATTATCCTGCATTCTGGGTAGCCAATCATCTCTACCGCCTGAAAAGTTGTGGTTGCCAGCAACAAAGCGTTTGGGTTCGCATTGCCTATATCTTCACTTGCCAGTATTACCATGCGGCGGGCTATAAACTTGGGGTCTTCCCCACCCGCTATCATCCTTGCGAGATAATAAACAGCCGCATTTGGGTCGCTGCCGCGGATGGATTTTATAAAAGCAGAGATAATATCATAATGCTGCTCACCTGTCTTGTCGTACAATGCCATTTTGCGCTGTACAATTTCCTGTACTGCCACATCGGTTATTTCTTTTTGTCCGCTTGGCAAAGATGTTACAATCAGTTCCAACAGGTTCAGCAATCGCCTGCCGTCGCCACCACTCAAGCGTAGCAGGGCTTCCCATTCTTTTACCTGTACGTTTTGTTCTTTGAGCCAAGTATCCTGCTGCAGTGCCTGATTCACCATTTCTTTCAGTTCATCTTCTGTTAGTGGTTGCAGCACATATACCTGACATCGGCTAAGTAATGCACCTATAACCTCGAAAGACGGATTTTCGGTAGTAGCACCTATCAGTGTGATAATTCCCTTTTCTACGGCACCCAGCAGGCTGTCTTGCTGCGCTTTGTTAAAGCGGTGTATCTCGTCTATAAACAGCAATGCATGTCCTAACTTCTTAGCGGCATCTATTACAGCCCTTACCTCCTTTACTCCGCTATCTATGGCACTTAATGAGAATATCTGCATTTCCAGCGAATGGGCTATGATTTGTGCAAGTGTAGTTTTGCCTACGCCCGGTGGTCCCCAAAATATAATGGAATGGGCTTTACGGTTTTGTATCATTTGCTCCAGCACTTTGCCCTTGCCAACCAGATGTTGCTGTCCTATATAATTGTGCAGGGTATTGGGACGCATACGCTCTGCCAACGGTGCCTGTATATTATCTGTCATATTATTAGCAATTCATTAAAAGGTATTTCACTAAATTCGCCTCATGCAACGCAAATTACTAATCATTCTCTGCCTGATGGGCGGTGTTTTTATAAGTTTCGCACAGAAAAAGAAGAAAAATAAAAGCGCACAGGCTACTACCACCACATCTGCCGATACTTCTAAAGTGGACTATAAAGAAATAGGCGCTCCTATGCCGGTACTAAAGATGCGTAAAATAAACGGTACTAAACTGACAGGTGAGTTTATGACGAATAAAGACATAGGACAGAAAAACTACGTATTTGTCATGATGTACAACCCCACATGCGGGCATTGTCAGGAAGAGACGGTATTACTTAAAAAGAACATACACTTGTTCAACAAAACAAGCATCGTGCTTTTATCTGATAGCTTAATGAAAGAATATGTTGATTTTTTTGAGAATACAACACGTGTATCTGAAGTCCCTTCTATAAAAGTGGGGCTGGACTATGCCGGCTTCATAACACGTACATTTGTTTACAAAGCACTGCCACAGATAAACATCTATTCACCGGAAAGGAAACTGGTAAAAATATTTACGGGAGATGTACCGATAGATTCGCTAAAGCCATATATAGAATAGCTTCTTCAATATACTTAAAACACAAAGTGTGGCTTATGCCACACTTTGGTTTTTAATATAGTCCCTTATTTTGCGGACATAATCGAAATACCCTCTTTCCATCCGCATCCAGAAGATGGCAAAGATGCTGGCACCGATAATGCCGAATGTATAAGTGTACACCTGCAAGTCTTTACCAACCGTATACGTAACGATGGTAGCTATAAATAAAAACAGACAGAATATCACGATAAGTAATGGTCCGCCTGAGTCTATTTTTCTCATTTTAGAGCTGATAACAATTTGTGTTTTATCTCCCTTGTTATTCAACTCTATATGTGTAATGGGCAATGTCTTGATTTCGTTTTCCTGTTCTGCATGAGGGATGACCCTTATCACGCGATCTTTTTCAGAAACTTCGAAATCCATATTATGCACTTTTACATGCTTGCCCAACAGGCGAACTTTAATATCATCGGGACGCATTGACGATTGATACCGGTAAGTACGTGAGAATATCATAGGCATTAATTTTTAGTTAATCAACTTGTTTATATGAAAGTTAAGTACATTATTTAACTGCTACAATATGTGATACATTAAAATTTGTACTGCTTTTTTAATGTGTTCAAAAACAATGCCAAAATATAAACATAAATAATTGATTATCAATTATTTATAACATAAATGAAACTGCTTTTATGTTACTCACGAAAATGTAAAAATGGTTGGTAACGAGGCTTGTAAATGACAAAACAAATCATTATATTATTTAGTTCCTATAGACCTGTAATACTGCTGTACCATATTCTTGTAGTATGGTTTCAGTTGTGCCGGTGTAGTCTTATATTGCTCGTTTAATTGTTTATTGTCATTAATATAACGTTGCAATTCGGCAGGTATGGGTTTGCTTATATCGTCTGCGCTGCGCGATGAACGTTTATCATCCTGCTCTTGTTCACGGAGTGATTTTTCTGCCTGCAGTAGTTTAGTAAGTATTTCTTTCTGACGCATCATCATTTCAGCACTCATACGCTTGTTCACTAACTCTGTCTCATTCTTATCCATTTTATCCTGTATCTCTTTCAGCTCTCTAGCATTACCCATACCCTTGCTGTTGAGCAAACTATTAAGTTGCTGTAACTGCCTGCGTAAAGCTGCTTGTTGCTGCGCCATTTGTGCTAGCTGTTGTGCATCGCCATATTCACCTTCCTGTTGCGGCTGGCTTTTTGCATTTTGAGGTTTTCCATCTTTCGATTCTTGTCCTTGTTGACCTTCCCTACGTTGCTTGGCATCCTGCATCTGTTGCATAGCATTGCCTAACTGCTGTTGCTTGGTAATGATATCGCTCAACTGTTTGCCTACACCTGGTTTAGGCGTTTTACCACCTGGACGTTCGCACTGTCCTTGTTGCCCGGATTGAGCTTGACTTTGTTGCTGCATCAGGTTAGATAGTACTTCATTCAGCATCAGTGCAAGATTGTTTGTATGCATC
The DNA here is from genome assembly GCA_937919945.1 of uncultured Chitinophagaceae bacterium. Classification (GTDB taxonomy): domain Bacteria; phylum Bacteroidota; class Bacteroidia; order Chitinophagales; family Chitinophagaceae; genus Polluticoccus. The sequence continues at coordinate 4,336 of CALESY010000120.1, forward strand.
ATGGCATATTGCTGTTTGCCCATAGCATCTTCTCGCCTGCGTTTTTCCATCAATGAAATAGATGAAGCTATATTCTTTTCCAACTCTGTAGTTTCTTTATTAATAGTAGGCGCGAGTTTGAAAAGGCTCTTACTAAGTTCATACAAACTATCACGTACCATACGCGAATTGGCATGCAAGCGTTTTTGCTCTTGCAGATTGGTAAAGTAGGTCTGGCTGGTAGCATTCGTAACTTGTACTTTCTTCATCAATTGTTCCTGGTCGAACGACAAGCGTACGAGATTAGTAAGTATCTGGCGAACAGCACGTATATCTTTCTTTAGCTGCATAGCATTCATACCACCCGCCCCTGCACGCAGGCTTTGCGCCATTGATTGCAGATTTTCTGCTGCCTGGCTTTGCGACTTGCTTGATGAACCTTTTTGTCCTTGCTCCAGTTGCTGTTTACTATCCTGCATATCCTGCTTGGCATCTTCAGCTTTATCTTTCTCTTTATCTACATCCTGCTGTTGCTGCATTTCTTTGTTCAGCTCTTCCATCTGCTTCATCTCTTCCTTCATCACATCTTCCAGTTCTTTCTTTAAAGCTTCCTGCTCTTTCGCAAGTTGTTGATTATCTTTTTTGCCTGTGTTTGCATTGGGTGCGTTTTTATCCGCTGCCTGTTTTTCTGTTTTGTCTGCCTTATCTGTTTGCGCTTTCAGATCAAGCTGTTTTTCTGCCAGCTTTTCCATTTTATTGGCAAGGTCTTCCATACGCATCTGCATTTCCATTTTCTTCATCAACTCTTGCATGCGTTGCAAGTCCATGTTGAAGAGCTTATTTTCCTGCTCTAATTGTTTCATGGTTTCGAAAGCCTTGTCTTTATTCAGGCGTTGCATCAATTCCTGCAATTTCTTCATCTGCTCACGCAGTTCTTTATTCAGCAGGTTATCCATCTGTTTTTGCAGTTCCTGTTGTTTCTCTTTCAGGTCTTCGCTATATGGCTTTTGCTGGCTTTGTTGTATTTGCTCATCAAGGCGTTTCTTTACAGCTTCCAATTGATTTTTTAGTTGCTGCTGCATGTTCGATAATTGTTGCAGGCTTTGTTTTTGTTCAAAACCCATATCGCTGCTTTCCAGTAGTTTGCTTTGCAGGTCTTTGTATTCGCTTTGTATTTCTTTGGTTTGGTCGCTGCTGTTGCTGAGGCCTGCATTTATTTGCTCT
>CALESY010000121.1 GCA_937919945.1 uncultured Chitinophagaceae bacterium
ATAATCACTGTTACCCATTCTCGCATCTACAGAAACAAATGGAAAGCATTTATTCGGGTACTTCTTCTTCACTTCAAAGAGGTCTGCCAATTGTTGTTGGTAACTGATATGTAGTTCCCCAACTCCCATGTATTGAAAGTTCAACGGCAGTATTATGAATCTGGCATCATCGTCTTTGGGATATTTTGCAATCAACTCTTCGAATACCATGTCTTGTGTTTTTTTCAAACCTATGGACAGGAAGGCCAATGTCTTTTTACCTTGTGGCCCCAGGAATGGCTTTATCGTTTTCATTATAGCTTTTGCCCCCCATTCGGTGCGCATGACAGCATTTACCATCTTTGCTACGCGCATGTTCATCCGGTATCCTAAGAATCCATCCGGAACATACTGCATATTGAATGTGTGTGTATGGCAGTTAAAATATCTCATAGTGCTAGTTTTTAGGGTTACTTTCCGCAGGTTTAATACCCGCTTTTCGAAGGTTCACGAGTTTACTGAGTAAATCAAACCAAAAGGGTGCGCCAATTGCCAACACTGCCGCACTAATCAACCAACCGACTATTTTCCAGAACCAGTTAATCTTATCAGAGCTAAGGTCTTTCCACTTGTATATTCCATCTGCAGCCCATCCTATAGGTGCATTACCCTTGTACAAGGAATCTATCAGCTTCATGTTATTCTTTAGTAAATCATACTGTAATGCTGCAGTTATGGAGTCTTTATGATATTGTTCTTGAAGGCTATCAGTTGGTGGTATTGATTTTACAGTATCTGCATTATTTACAGTATCAGTTGTCGGTGTAATAGTATGAATAGTTTTAAAAAAACTATCCCTTTGTTGTTCATAGTGAGCTGCAGCATAGTCAGCTATGGATTTTGACAATTCTTTATCATGGAACAAAACACTGGACACTTTAAAGAAATCTACGTTCATACCTATGCACAACACTAATGCAAGCCAAAACATTCGTTTTTGTGTTTTCACTTTATACCATCCGGAGGAACGGTTCATATATTCGTCAAACCAATTGGATATGTGCTGTATAAGTTTATCCTTGTCTCCGTCAGCACTATCTATAAAATTGGTGAGCAGTATTTGCAGATCACTATAGTTCATCTTAGCTACTGCATCTTTGAACCTACCTGCAATATCTGCGGCAACTTCAGGCTTTTGCAGTATTTGTCCACCTTTACCGTCAGGTATAAATTTCTCATCCATTGACTCATACGTGCGTACAATTACGGAGATGAGGGTCTCTGAAAAGTTTTTTGATGAAATGTAAGCAGGCAAATGTCTATAGGTTCTTTTGGTCAGGTCTATCTGCGGGTGCGTATAAAACAGTTCTGAAAAGTTCAGATTGAGCTGTCTATCATCCAGCACATCGTATATCAGCTGCTACAGTTATTTTGCTCTGTATTTAAAATAGTATACCAGCAATTCGTATGCCCATGACAGGCATACACTGCCAATAGCTATTGTGTAAACCAATGCTATTAGAAAATCAAGATAACGGGATAGTTCGGTAGGCATATATTATGGGTTATTTAAAATATTTTCTAAAAAACTCCATGGCGTTGTCATGGAAAATACGGTCTATGATCTCGGCAGGTTCTAATCGGTTGAATGCATTTTGTAACCTATCGGACTCTTCGTTGATGTAGTCATATACATGCCTTTCAAGGTATTGCACCAAGTCGTCCATTTCTTCAGATGTCCAAAAGCCGTTAACGGGATCTATGATGCCGTCAAAGTCGGTGCCTATAGCCATACAATCCCATGCAAACAGGCCTTTGCTGTCTAAGAGTTCTGCAATGTGCTGTATCTGGTTCCAGACGAGTTTGCTGCGCTTATGCAAGCGTTTGTTTTTACCATTCAGGAATCCGCCTGTACTGTTGAGAAAAGACTTGTTACCTAATCGCCTTTCATCTAATTGTATGCCAATGATACCACCACTTTTAGCTAATAGAAGTATTTCTTCGTCATAGAAATTGATATCTGCCTGCATCATCTTATTGCCGGTATCATGCAGTTGTACGTATGGCTCTTTGGCTGATTGCAGGCCGTTACAGGCTCCGTGGCTGATAACGATGGGTAGTTGCTTGCTGTTGAACTCATTGGCATAGGTGGTTTGCAAAAGTTCGTAGTACCTGTATCGCGCTGTAACGCTCATGTGCTTGATATCGATGTAAATCCTTGTTTTAGGGTCAGCAATCATCTGATGCAGCACTTGTTCTCCAAGTGGTGTTAAGCCTTCACCCATGCCTGTTTCCTGATGCGTTGCCCAATCGGCGATGCCTTTCAGGCTTTCGGCATGACCGCATAACTGATTATAGAAATGGTGTGCAAAAGTGATGAACAGTGGCCTGTGCTGCCAAGCCTGTATAGCCTTTAGATTTTTCAACAGGTGTTCCCTGTCGGGCGTGGTACCTAGACCGCAATCAAGTACATGCAAACCTTCTATGGTGATGATTACGTAGATATTGGTGATATCATCTTCTCCGTCTTTTTCTAATTGCAGGAGCAGATCATTATAGTTTTTTATGAGGATGTATCGATGTTTGTCTTTTAGTTCTTCTTTATTTTCAGGGTTTTCACCAAATGCGATGTCTACTATTTTCCCGTCTAATTCTTTATAGTAATAATATTCATTGGTCAGGTCTGTGAAATAATCAGGCATGGCTTGCAGATGGTTGATGCGTTGCTGCCCCTGCCCTGTTAAAAAGTTCATCAGCAAATCGGATACAGCTCCGCTGCCTGCATTGTTTTTTACAAAGCCTTTTTCCATCGGGTACAGAGAAGCACATATCAGCCTGACATTACCAAATGACAACGCACTGAAATTGGATTGCGAGAACTTGGTAATGGTTAGGACTTTGTTAACGGCTTTATCCATGCCAGTGGGCGGGTCGTAATACCAGACTGAATTATTAGCCCATGGGTCAGTATCATTATGTCCTTGTGTTGCCTCGTTCCTGAAACTTTTGCCGTATGGTTTCATGGCGGGATGGCAATGCATATCTATCAGAAAGCGTGGCATGGGTCACTGTTTTATAGAACAAATAAAAGAATGGTGGTTGCAATCTATGTGCAAGCCTATTTCTTATAAATTTCCACTTATCCTCATACTTTCAGCAGGGTGTTTTTCCCGTCTTTTTCTACCCCTTTTTGTTAATCTGCATTATGAAATAATACATTTGAATAAATATTTTGTACAAATGTACAATATCAATAGATTTGTCCTACCTGAAATTATATCACTATGCCTGTCAATAAAGCTGCTCATTTTAGATTTGAGATCATTGATGAATGCCTTAGAAACACTAAAAAAAAATGGTCTAAGGCCGATTTGTTACAATACATCAACAGACGACTGGCTTTACATTATGGGGAGGATAATCAAATCTCTATCAGCCAATTGCGATATGATCTTGAGAACATGCAAAGCGAGTATGGTGCACCTATTGACATGTACCGTGAAGGAAAAAATTATTACTACCGATATGAGGATAGTGAGTTTTCTATTAAGTCAATTAAGGTTGAAGAAGATGATTTGGTAAAACTCGGTCAGGTGGTTAGTATCCTGCAACAACTGAAGGGCTTTTCTATTGCCGGTGACATAGCAGAAATAGTGGCACGATTAGAAAATAGATATAACATGCCTGTTAGTGATATCAAAACAGTGATACTATTTGATAATGCTGCCAGTTACAGTGGTGCTGAATACTTAGAGGATGTATATCATGCTATACTAAGGAACAATGTTCTAAAACTTGAATACCGTTCTTTTAAAGCGGATGCAAATAGTTTTTACATCATACACCCATACTTACTGAAGGAATATGATAAGCGTTGGTACTTGCTTGCTTATTGTGAGGAAAGAAAAGAAGTAAGAGTATATGCATTAGAGCGCATTGTAAGCATTCATGTGATAGCTAAAGAATACATAGCAAATACATTCTTTGATGCAGAACACTATTATGACGATTTTATTGGTATTACAAAACCAAAGGACGCCGTACAACAATCAATAGACATGATGTTTACAGATGTTATGGCACCATACATACTCACTAAGCCTTTGCATCATACCCAACAAATTATAAAACAGTATGAGTATGGTTTTGTACATATTCGTCTATACACAATTATCAATCAAGAACTGATAAACTTAATATTAAGCTTTGGTAAAGAAGTAAGGGTCTTAAGCCCTGATACTTTGGTAAATCGGATTAAGGCTGTAGCTGATACTTTATCCAGCCTGTATTAACTATTTACCTTCCTTGGCTTTGGTAAAGAAAGTGTGTGACCAATGGCCACTAGTCCTATAACTACCTGAAAACTCCTGAAAAGATACTTCTATAGGACCATGCATAGGGTCTTGTACTTGTACTATAGGTGAATTGCTATTGTTACTACAACCGGTAATAACTATAAAATGTCCGCCGCCCTCCTGCCATTGAACACGAGCTACAACCGGTAACCCTTTTTCAATTTGTGTTGCAATATCATCAAAACTAACCTGGCCATTTATTTTGGTATTTAAGATTCCATACTCACTCATGACTGCATCTATTACATTGGGGCTATCAAAATAGCTGTTGTAATTAGCTCCCCTTCTTTTTATTACCTGTTTTACTAATTCTTCCTGTGAAATCCCCCTATCAGGATGTTTGTAATATTTCAATAAACTTGTGATAACAGCAGCCCAACACCAGTTACCATATTGCTGTTGCTCTAATCTAAACGAGATTCTTACTATTAAATCTGTTGCACTCATAAACGAATTTACCGCAGTTTGTACTTCACTTAATGATATATTGAGAAAATATAACCCTGATACAAACTACATAACCGCCGTGTACTTACTGTAACACGGCGGAGAATTTAGATTAGTACAAAGCACTTTTGCAAGGACATTCTTGAGTATTACTCAAATTATCTGGACTACAGCAATCTTGACTATATACAGGTCGATTATTTGCATCAATTTCGTATATACTATCTTTTGTTACTGTGTAATATATTGTTTCATTATCCAACTTTTTAAAAATAGACACCACATTATTCTTAAACTTACCTGAATAGTATTTTTCATTTGTAACATTTCCATCTGCTTGATTTTCTTGTTCAAATGAAAAATAAACGTCCCCTTTATTGTCTATTTCAATATATCTATGAGGTGTTCCTATTCCAGAAAATGCCGGTCTTGTATCAAAAGACTTTTTACCAATAAATGGCAATTTCAAATCAGAGAGTTTAGATGCTGAATCTAACTTGGCTTCATCGTCTTTATATTCTTGATTATATGCATTACATGCAAATACCATTATAAGAAATAAACATATAATATCCCTATTCATCAAATACCACCTTGTTAATAGTAAATGCTAAGTTTTTATCATGTTCAATAGCTTCAAGAGTTAATATACATGAATTACTTGCATGAATTTCCTCTATTTCCTTTCCATAGAACATTATCTTAACAATTCGTAACTTACTCATCCCATCTTGCATCAATAACACATCGCCTATTGATAAATACACACTGGTTGTGCCGTAAATCTCATAAAGTATAGCATTGTTAATATTTCCAAGAGCCTTAAAGTATTCCACAAAAAATAATGGTTTCATATTTTGATTATTTTCTTAAAAATAAAGCTTTAGTAACAAAGTAGTTTATATCGAATTGTGACATATTCGGCATAGACAAGGCTAGTGAACTTAAATTCTCTTTAGTTACGTTGCTAGGTATATTAACCCCCATTTCCTTCAATATACTTCTACTTTCAGCAGCTGTTATTGTAACCCCTGCCTTTTGCGCAAATTCAGAGGGCAGCATATCAAAAACTACCTCTTTTTCGATTCCTTGCAACACATTAGCAGTTGTAGTCACACCTTTTAACTCGCTACTACTTGCGATATGCAAAACACCACTACCATACCGCTCACTTTCAGTAGCAAATAAAGTAGCTATTGCAGGGTTAGTACTTGTAGGGGTTGCAACTGCCCTTAATAGTGATGGATTTCCTTCGTAACCTGCACTAGTGCCTCTAAAAAAGAAGTTAGATTTAGCAGAAGGCATCATAAATCCAGTTTGCGAAACCCCTCTGAGGAACTGAAAGCCACTAATGACAGCTTCCTTACTTCTTTGACCTCCTGCTACAACATTCCCCCCCCATTCTTTAAGAGATTCTGCGACTTGATTACCAACAAATAAAGGAACAGTATTAGCTCCCAAATATGGGTGTTCTTGGGCAAACTTTGAAAATGAGCGTTCCAAATCAGGTATAGGGTTTCTGAATGTTGCTTTCATTTGCCTCTCAACAACATTGGTTATATCAATAGCTAACCCCTGCAATCCTGGATTTGAATAATCTTCGCCTTTATTTGTTGAAAACCAATTATGCTCGTTATTCCACAAATATAATTTGCCCTGCTGTTCTATTGCAACTATGTATGGAAGTGTCGTCCCCCCCCCTTCTTTAGCATTAGATGTCATGATTGTTGAGCCTTTTTCGACTAAAACCTGTCTATCATCAACAGTGCGACCTACTTGTGTATCTTTTAAAGTGGATATTTCAGTTTTCACTTTATCATCCATTCCGTCATCATCTACCCGCGATACTGGATTTCCTGAACAGTAAACGTAACTAGATATAAATATATTTTTATATTGTAAAGGGTCTACTGCCATCCATCGTACTAACCAAGGCATATAATATCTCGCCCCATGATAATACAGCCCTGTTTCTTCATCTCGCTCCTTGCCAGTATATCTATAACGTTTTGCCACGGCATTTATGGTACTATTCATAGCCTGGTAAGCAGTAGTACCATATGGGTGGTATTCTTCGTAGCTTATTATATCAGCATCTTCATCCAGTTCAAGGCTTGCTGTGCTCAGGTGGTTGCTGTATATGTAGCGTTGTAATGTTGCGGGTGAGCCATCTGTGCCGCTTGTACGTTTTTCGTACATGGCTATACGCCCTGTATCGTCCATTATATGTACCGTAATACGCTCAAGGTCTAATGTACTTCCTGTGTATTTGCGGTATATCTCGTAGCCACCCAGGTATATACGTTCTTCCTTCAGGCTGCCATTTTCTATTACTTTATGTACCCGCTGCCCACCGGCATCGTATTGAAATCATAAAACAATATGAGTATGGTTTTGTACATATTCGTCTATACACAATTATCAATCAAGAACTGATAAACTTAATATTAAGCTTTGGTAAAGAAGTAAGGGTCTTAAGCCCTGATACTTTGGTAAATCGGATTAAGGCTGTAGCTGATACTTTATCCAGCCTGTATTAACTATTTACCTTCCTTGGCTTTGGTAAAGAAAGTGTGTGACCAATGGCCACTAGTCCTATAACTACCTGAAAACTCCTGAAAAGATACTTCTATAGGACCATGCATAGGGTCTTGTACTTGTACTATAGGTGAATTGCTATTGTTACTACAACCGGTAATAACTATAAAATGTCCGCCGCCCTCCTGCCATTGAACACGAGCTACAACCGGTAACCCTTTTTCAATTTGTGTTGCAATATCATCAAAACTAACCTGGCCATTTATTTTGGTATTTAAGATTCCATACTCACTCATGACTGCATCTATTACATTGGGGCTATCAAAATAGCTGTTGTAATTAGCTCCCCTTCTTTTTATTACCTGTTTTACTAATTCTTCCTGTGAAATCCCCCTATCAGGATGTTTGTAATATTTCAATAAACTTGTGATAACAGCAGCCCAACACCAGTTACCATATTGCTGTTGCTCTAATCTAAACGAGATTCTTACTATTAAATCTGTTGCACTCATAAACGAATTTACCGCAGTTTGTACTTCACTTAATGATATATTGAGAAAATATAACCCTGATACAAACTACATAACCGCCGTGTACTTACTGTAACACGGCGGAGAATTTAGATTAGTACAAAGCACTTTTGCAAGGACATTCTTGAGTATTACTCAAATTATCTGGACTACAGCAATCTTGACTATATACAGGTCGATTATTTGCATCAATTTCGTATATACTATCTTTTGTTACTGTGTAATATATTGTTTCATTATCCAACTTTTTAAAAATAGACACCACATTATTCTTAAACTTACCTGAATAGTATTTTTCATTTGTAACATTTCCATCTGCTTGATTTTCTTGTTCAAATGAAAAATAAACGTCCCCTTTATTGTCTATTTCAATATATCTATGAGGTGTTCCTATTCCAGAAAATGCCGGTCTTGTATCAAAAGACTTTTTACCAATAAATGGCAATTTCAAATCAGAGAGTTTAGATGCTGAATCTAACTTGGCTTCATCGTCTTTATATTCTTGATTATATGCATTACATGCAAATACCATTATAAGAAATAAACATATAATATCCCTATTCATCAAATACCACCTTGTTAATAGTAAATGCTAAGTTTTTATCATGTTCAATAGCTTCAAGAGTTAATATACATGAATTACTTGCATGAATTTCCTCTATTTCCTTTCCATAGAACATTATCTTAACAATTCGTAACTTACTCATCCCATCTTGCATCAATAACACATCGCCTATTGATAAATACACACTGGTTGTGCCGTAAATCTCATAAAGTATAGCATTGTTAATATTTCCAAGAGCCTTAAAGTATTCCACAAAAAATAATGGTTTCATATTTTGATTATTTTCTTAAAAATAAAGCTTTAGTAACAAAGTAGTTTATATCGAATTGTGACATATTCGGCATAGACAAGGCTAGTGAACTTAAATTCTCTTTAGTTACGTTGCTAGGTATATTAACCCCCATTTCCTTCAATATACTTCTACTTTCAGCAGCTGTTATTGTAACCCCTGCCTTTTGCGCAAATTCAGAGGGCAGCATATCAAAAACTACCTCTTTTTCGATTCCTTGCAACACATTAGCAGTTGTAGTCACACCTTTTAACTCGCTACTACTTGCGATATGCAAAACACCACTACCATACCGCTCACTTTCAGTAGCAAATAAAGTAGCTATTGCAGGGTTAGTACTTGTAGGGGTTGCAACTGCCCTTAATAGTGATGGATTTCCTTCGTAACCTGCACTAGTGCCTCTAAAAAAGAAGTTAGATTTAGCAGAAGGCATCATAAATCCAGTTTGCGAAACCCCTCTGAGGAACTGAAAGCCACTAATGACAGCTTCCTTACTTCTTTGACCTCCTGCTACAACATTCCCCCCCCATTCTTTAAGAGATTCTGCGACTTGATTACCAACAAATAAAGGAACAGTATTAGCTCCCAAATATGGGTGTTCTTGGGCAAACTTTGAAAATGAGCGTTCCAAATCAGGTATAGGGTTTCTGAATGTTGCTTTCATTTGCCTCTCAACAACATTGGTTATATCAATAGCTAACCCCTGCAATCCTGGATTTGAATAATCTTCGCCTTTATTTGTTGAAAACCAATTATGCTCGTTATTCCACAAATATAATTTGCCCTGCTGTTCTATTGCAACTATGTATGGAAGTGTCGTCCCCCCCCCTTCTTTAGCATTAGATGTCATGATTGTTGAGCCTTTTTCGACTAAAACCTGTCTATCATCAACAGTGCGACCTACTTGTGTATCTTTTAAAGTGGATATTTCAGTTTTCACTTTATCATCCATTCCGTCATCATCTACCCGCGATACTGGATTTCCTGAACAGTAAACGTAACTAGATATAAATATATTTTTATATTGTAAAGGGTCTACTGCCATCCATCGTACTAACCAAGGCATATAATATCTCGCCCCATGATAATACAGCCCTGTTTCTTCATCTCGCTCCTTGCCAGTATATCTATAACGTTTTGCCACGG
>CALESY010000122.1 GCA_937919945.1 uncultured Chitinophagaceae bacterium
ACTGAGCTTAGGTATTGAGACAATGGGTGGTGTAATGACTAAACTGATTGAAGCTAACACTACTATCCCTACTAAGAAGAGTGAAGTGTTCTCTACAGCCAGCGACAACCAGCCAAGTGTAGAAATAAACGTACTGCAAGGCGAACGCCCGATGGCCAACCAAAACAAATCTTTGGGACGCTTTATCTTGGATGGTATCCCTCCTGCACCACGTGGTGTACCTCAGGTAGAAGTTATCTTTGACATAGATGCCAATGGTATATTGCATGTAACAGCTAAAGACAAAGGCACTGGCAAACAACAGAACATACGGATAGAAGCAGGCAGTGGCCTTAGCAAGGAAGAAATAGAAAAGATGAAGAATGAGGCGAAAGCTAATGAAGAAGCGGATAAGGCACTGCGTGAGCGCGTAGAAAAGCTGAATATGGCTGATGGCCTTGTCTTCAACTCAGAAAAACAGCTAAAAGACTACGGCGATAAAATACCCGATGCTGAAAAAGCAACTATTGAAGCTGCTGTAACAAAGCTGAAAGAAGCTCACAAAGCGGAAGATATGGACGGTATAGACAAAGCCGCAGAAGAACTGAATACTGCATGGCAGGCAGCCAGCCAGCACATATACAATGCACAACAACAAGCAGGTGCAGAGGGTGGTGCGCAACAAGGACAGGCAAGCGGCAATGATAATGATGTAGTAGATGCAGAAGTGGTAGAAGAAACGAAGTAAGAGATAACATCTACTATACGAAAAGGCGGTACACACGTACCGCCTTTTTATTTATTTGCTTTGTAAAATATTATACACAAGTGTACGTTAATGGTGTATGGGTAGAATAGCTTTCTTATTATTTACTGCGTTATTCATCGTGCCGGTAGCTCAAGCCCAGTCTCTATATACCTATCTGGGTGGTGGCTTAAGTTATGATTTGTTTATGCGAAACAAACAGATTACAACATCCAAAACAGACGGGCGTGTATTACTATCCCCTCAATTTATTGCCGGGCTTCGGTACTATACAGCTCGCCGTTTTAATGTGATGATTGATGCTACATTGGGCGTTTCTAGATTCAACATGCCTACCCAAAAACCCGATGTGCAAAAGTTCTATTACGAGCAAGTACGTTCACTCCTTACACTTGGCAGTGGTTTTTATATAGAAATAGATGAAGAGCAAAGTTTTATGCCCTACTTACAGTTAGGTGCAGCTTATTACGAGTTCAGCGATATGACAGAAAAAGTACCTAATGGATATGTAGGTGTGCAAAGCGATTATAACAGCGCCCGTATAGTGGCTGTTTGTGGCGCAGGGTTCGAGTACGGGTTTCGTTTAATCGCCAGGTCCGCTATCAACGTACGTGCTTTGTACACACCGACAGATATTTTTCCTGAACCTGTTAAGTATGGCTTGGACGGCATTAATAAAAATGGTCCTTATGCTTTGCAGGGCAAACTATTGCAGTTTCTGATTACTTATCAGGTAAATATACCACTTATGAAAGAACGGTATTATTAAGCCTTATTTACCCAATGAATAAAGTCTGTTCTGGGTATCTTGGTTTCCCCTGCCTGTCGTAGCATAGTTATCAATTGCCCACGATGATAAGTAGCATGATTGAAAACATGCAATAACACTTTAAAAACAGGTATTTTATGCGATTGTTTCTGCAGATCGTAGAACTGTAACACATGCTCCATCGCGTTATCATCAAACTGCTTTTCAACAAAAATTGATAACGCCAGGCTAACCTCCTGCCAACGGTTGCCTGTAGTAGCTATTGTGCTATCGATGTCATTCCCTGCCCAAACGGGGTTTTCTGCCAGTTGCAGCCGTTGCAGCCATATATATTCAGCTGCGTAACTATGCAATACCGTCTTTCGGATGGTATTGAAGCTGCTGGTTATTTCTTTATCAACCTGCTCAGGCGATAGCTTTAATATAGCATCTATCATCAGTTTGTTAGCCCATATATTATATCGGGCAAATTGTAATAAGGTCTCTTTCATAGTATAAATGTACCTTTGCACTGCTAAATTAATCAACCGCTGCAATGAGCGAAGCAAATAATTCAAATGGTTTTGATACCCTCTGTATTCATGGTGGACACAAAGCTGAAAACAACAGAGCACACCTCACCCCCATTTACGCTACCAGCACCTACACTTTCGATAGTGCGGAGCAGGGTGTAGCCGTATTTAAGGGCGAGGAACAAGGGTATATATACGGTCGATTCGGCAGCCCTACCACTAACGAAGTGGAAGAAAAAATAGCCCTGCTAGAGGCATATCAATTGCAAGACGAAACAGGCAAACCATTGCAACTGAAAGCCATTCTGCATGCATCGGGCATGGCGGCTATTACTACCATGCTGCTTGCCAACCTCAAAGCAGGTGATACTATCATCACTCACCACTCGCTGTACGGTGGTACACAAGAGATGATTGATAAAATACTACCCAACCTCAATATAAAAGCACAGATTGTTGACTTTCACCAACCCGATGCCGTAGACGCAGCCATCGAAGCAGACAGCAGCATCAAACTGATGTATATAGAAACGCCTGCCAACCCAACGCTGCAATGTGTGGATATGGAGATGCTGACAGCTATCGGTAAGAAGCACAATCTTATAGTATGTGCAGACAATACGTTTGCTACACCTTACCTGCAACAGCCTTTTAAGTATGGTGTAGATTTTGTAATGCACTCAACCACCAAATTTCTGAACGGGCATGGCACTGCTGTTGGTGGCATATTAATAGGCAAAGACCTTGCAAAGATGAATACGGTTGTTACTAAAACACACAGGCTGCTGGGTGGCAACAGCAATTCGTTTGAGGCATTTTTGCTGAACAACGGGCTTCGTACATTCTCGTTGCGTATGGAAAGACATTGCAGCAATGCAGAGAAGGTAGCACAGTTTCTAGAGCAGCACCCTGCTGTAGCAAAGGTCAACTATTTGGGATTGGCTTCTCACCCCGACCAAGCCATTGCTAAAAAGCAGATGAAGCATGCAGGTGCTATGCTGAGCTTTGAACTGAAAGGTGGCTTTGACGCAGGCATCCGTTTCATCAACAACTTGAAACTTTGCATCAGTGCCGTATCACTCGGTACTTGCGATACACTTATTTCTCATCCTGCATCTACTACTCACACAGGTGTGAAACCAGAAGATAGAATCAAATTTGGCATCACTGATGGACTTATCAGAATGAGCGTAGGCATTGAAAATGCAGAAGACATTATTAACGACTTAAAGCAAGCATTGGCTTAGTAAAATAATTATGAAAGAAGTATTTATCATTGACGCTGTACGTACACCGATAGGTAAATTTGGTGGTACATTATCTACAGTGCGACCTGACGATTTACTGGCGCATGTGTTGAAATCAATAGTAGAACGCAATCCGTCTGTAGATGTGAATGCAATAGAAGACGTGATAGCAGGTGCTGCAAATCAGGCGGGTGAAGATAACCGCAACGTAGCACGTATGGCTGTACTGCTGGCAGGGCTACCGGAAACTATTGGTGGCTGCACAGTAAATCGCTTGTGTGCATCGGGGCTGCAGGCTATTATGGACGCATCTCGCGCCATCATGTGCGGCGACGGCGATATATACATAGCAGGTGGCGTAGAAAGCATGACACGTGCACCATTTGTAATGGGCAAAGCAGACAGTGCGTACAGCCGCAATGCTGAGATGTACGATACTACAATGGGCTGGCGTTTCATCAATAAGAAGTTCAATAAAGACAATTACTACCCATACACAATGGGTGAAACCGCAGAAAATGTTGCTGCTAAATATAACGTGAGCCGAGAGGCACAAGATGAATTCGGGCTGCGTAGCCAGCAACGTTATTTTGCTGCACAGGCAGCAGGCAAGTTTAAAGATGAAATAGTGCCATTGACGATAGACCTTGGCAAAGGCAAGACGTTAGTATTTGATACAGACGAGCATCCACGCGAAACAACGCTGGAGAAAATGGCTGCACTGAAACCTGCCTTCAAAAAAGATGGTACGGTAACTGC
Organism: uncultured Chitinophagaceae bacterium; assembly: GCA_937919945.1. GTDB lineage: Bacteria > Bacteroidota > Bacteroidia > Chitinophagales > Chitinophagaceae > Polluticoccus. The sequence goes on from CALESY010000122.1 coordinate 4,033, forward strand.
AGGCAACTCAAGTGGTATTAACGATGGTGCATCAGCATTGTTGCTGGCAAGTGAAGAAGCAGTAAAAAAATATGGGCTGAAACCTATTGCCAAAGTAAAGAGTATGGCAATAGCGGGCGTTGACCCCGCATATATGGGCATTGGCCCGGTGCCAGCTACCCGTAAAGCATTGCAACGTGCAGGACTGCAATCTAAAGACCTAGACTTGGTAGAACTGAACGAGGCTTTTGCAGCGCAAGGCATACCTTGTATGCAAGAGCTGGGATTAGACCCAGAAAAAACAAACGTAAACGGTGGGGCAATAGCGATAGGGCACCCATTGGGTTGCAGCGGCGCGCGCATATCTACTACCCTGCTGCACGAGCTGAAACGCCGTGGTGGTAAGTACGGATTGGCGACGATGTGTATAGGTGTAGGGCAAGGCTCGGCGATTATTTATGAGAATGTGAACCAAGATTAGTTTGATGAAACTGGTTGCCCTGATAGTTTTGATATGGTTACCTGTGTTCGCGCATGGGCAACAGAAATGTGCATGCCCCGAAAATTATAACTATGAAAAACCGACAGCCGACAAAACTTATAAATTTAAAAATGGGCAAGTGATTGGCTTGTGTGGCTTTACGGAAGATAAGGGCTTAACCTATTCAGAGTTTGCACTTTTTAATTGTGCAACCAATAAAATAATAGCTGAGTGGAGTGCAACTGCAACCTGCACTGTTACATTTTCAAACGACACATTGAAGATTGAGAAGTTGTATTTATTTCCCATAAAAGGTGAGTATAAAAACATTCCTTTTCGTGTAGTAAAAATTTATTTCAGCAAAGGAACTTTCAAAAAAACAAGCTATTACCAACCTTCATTATTAAAATATTCGAGTGCCGAAATTAGCAATGCGATAAAACTGTACAAGACCGGCAAAAGAGCTAATACAGAAGCTAACATTGAAATAGCTGACAAACTATTTTGTGCTTTTGTATCGGGCAGTAAAGAAGCAGAAGTATGTTTTCTTTCCGTTAAAGAAAAATTAGGTCCTTTTGATGGGGCTATTGCTGAGCTTTGGGATAGCCTCTTAAATCTTTACAAAGACTACAAAAAGTACGTACAGAAATAACCATCATCAAAACCTTAATGATAATCCCACCCAAGCCAGTTCAGCTCAAATACAAAGGCATTGGGTTTGGGTGTATTGGGGTTGGCAATAGCATAGCCGCCGCAAAGTTGTATGCGCTTACTAAGTACATACATACCACCTAATACAGCTACACCCGCATCGTTGTTGCCGGATACCCAGTCGCCCATCAGATACCAATGTTTAGACAGTTTATATTCAAATCCTACTAAAGCGCCAGCTACATTACCTGTGCCTGTAAACATTCTGTTTGATAAATAGCCTCCTGCTACTATCCTTCTACCCTCGCCTATCTGATAACTGGCTAATGCATAGTTGAAGTAGTTCACTTTCTTATTGTATACTTTATTGCTCAGGTTGATGCCCATTTGCGTACCTACGTTCAGGTTTAGTTTTTTGAACAGAGGCACCTGCTTTTGCAATGTACCCATGAGCACAGGGTATAATGAACCTCGCCTTGCATCGCTATTATACAAGCCGTTCCATTCAGGGGTAAAATAAGCTCCTTTACCAACCAGATTGATACCCGCATCCCAACCTTTACCTAAGCCATATACAAAGTGCGATTTTGACTCCACTTTATTTGTATAAATATTCAGTTGGTGCTGATAAAAGAACTTGTTTTTGGGTGTAATGTCGGCAGACGGTATGTTGAACAGGTTTTGTTGGGCAAAGCCGGTAGTGCAATCAACCATTAATAGCAATAAACATAGTATTCGTATCATCTACGATGAAGTTTGTATTCATTTTTATTGGGGGGAGATTTGCGTGCGCAATTTAGTTTAGATAACATAACTGACATCAAAGGAAATGTTAAACCCGTTAAAATAACCTGATAATAAAGATTGATAGCCTTTCGTATCTTAGTCAACAGATTGGATACTGATACCTTATGAGAAAAATAGATATACACACGCACATCATGCCGGAAAATATACCCAACTGGTTTCAGAAATTCGGGTATGGCGACTTCATCAGGCTGGAGCATCATAAACCTTGCTGCGCGAAAATGATTAAGGGAGATAAGGTTTTCAGAGAAATAGAGGAAAACTGCTGGAGCCCGAATGCACGCATGAAAGAAATGGACATGACAGAGGTAAGCGTGCAAGTACTATCTACCATACCCGTTCTGTTCAACTATTGGGCAAAACCTGAACACGGACATGAAACATCACGCTTTTTCAACGACCATATAGCGCAATGTGTAGCTGACAACCCCAACCGTTTTGTAGGGCTTGGTACAGTACCTATGCAGGACATGTACTTTGCCATCAAAGAGATGGAGCGTTGTGTTACTGAACTGAAAATGCCCGGGCTTGAAATTGGCTCCAACATCAATAATAAAAACCTGAGCGACCCATCATTCGATCCGTTTTGGAAAGCTGCGGAAGAATTGGGTTGTTGCATTTTTGTGCACCCCTGGGAGATGATGGGCGAAAATGATATGCAGAAATACTGGCTGCCATGGTTAGTGGGCATGCCTGCTGAAACTGCACGCGCTATCAGCTCTATGATATTTGGTGGTGTGTTTGAACGCTTTCCTAAACTGCGCGTAGCATTCGCGCATGGTGGTGGTTCTTTCCCGTTTACCATAGGCAGAATAGAGCATGGATTTAATGTTCGTCCCGATTTGTGTGCCATAGACAACAGTGTGAACCCGAGAGAATACATTGGCAAATTCTGGATAGATGCATTGGTACACGACCCGAAAGCATTGCAATATGTGGTAGATGTAATGGGGCATGATAAAGTATGTATGGGCAGCGACTATCCCTTTCCTCTGGGCGAACACCACCCGGGCAAGCTGATAGAGAGCATGGAGAGTTTTACCGCTACACAAACAGAACAACTACTGTACAAAAACGCTATGGACTGGATGGCGTTAAAAGAAAATCATTTTTCTAAATAATTGAAGCCCCCTCGGTCATTTGCTTGCAGGATATGAACCGAGGGGTGTACTTCAACTGTATGAGCTGTGCTCAAGGTGTTTCATGGCAACGGGCTATATTAATTAAGCATTACCTGTTAAAGCGCGGCGTTTTTCATCTTCCGCACCGCCTTTGCGCCGTTGTACGGGCGCAACTGTTCGCTTACCGAACCTGTACGTCACTGTCAGGCTCAACTGTCTTGTTTCACGCTGTGCTGTAAAGCGTTCATTATAGTCTGTATAAGTAGATGTGGCACGCGGATAACTGCGCCAGAATATATCAGAGCAATTCAACCGAATGGTCAATCGTTTATCAAATAAATGTTTCTGTACACCCGCGCTCAACGACCACAATGGATGGATGAGCATATAACCATGTATTTGCTCGGATTGATAGAAAAACGTCAACTCGCCCGACCAGTTTTTTGGAAGCAAAAAGCTATTAGTTGAATACACATCGAATGTTAGCTGCCCGCGATTGAGCTGTGAGTTGGCAACATTTCCCTGAAAACGGCTGTAGTAGATATTGGTATTGGTAACGTTCGTCCACCATTTGAAAAACTGAAACTGGTAAGAGCCACTGAGTGCAGTGAAATATTGTTTGCTAAGATTTTTATGCATTTGTACTGTTACCCGCTTTTGAGTAGTATCATCACTGGGTTGAATAACTTCCGTTATAGGCTGGTCCAGTATGCTGTAGTTCAATGATGTTACAAAACGTTGTTTGTACGTATGCGACACTTCGGCTACATATATCAACTCCGGCATCAAGAATGGATATCCTGTTTTATATGTACTGGGGTCCAGATAATATTTAAAGGGGTTCAGTTGTTCATAATTAGGCCTTGTAATGCGGCGACTGAGTGTAAGCCCTATATCATGTTTATCGTTTACATGCCTTTGTACTGCAATGCTTGGAAAGAGCTGTGCATAATTACGATCAAAACTCTGTGCATATATTTTTTGTTCGCCCGTAGCTAAGGTTTGCTCAAGACGTAAGCCTACCTGTGTACTCCATTTCTCCCAGTCTTTTGCGCTGTTTACATATACAGCGTTGATGTTTTCGTTGTAAATGAAGTGGTTGCTCTTGGTTGTATCGAATATATTACCCCCATTGCTACGATCAAAGAATTTAACATCATTATCTTGTGATACATAACTCCATTTAGCACCCGCTTCTAATCTAAGATTGTTTTGCACTGGATGCACATAGTCTGCTTTTATGGAGCGTATGGTTGTAGTACCATTCAAATCTCCCAGCAGCAGATATTGCGGCAGATAGTCTTGCCCTTCTGTATTGATATAGCGTGTGGTAAAATTCTGGTCTCGCCCGGCGGTGAAAGTACCATAATCTGCATCTATACTCAGCTCCTTACCTGTACTATCAAATTTGTGACGCAGGTTCAGGTTAGCTGCATAGTTTTGGTTGATGTTGGTAGAACGGTTGATAGTTGTAAAATATGATTGTATTGCACGGTTCTCATTCAGTATTTTAGATTGGTTACTTCCGTTTACTTCAAACCCTGTAACATCGGCACTGATATTCAGCCCCACACTTGTTTTCTTCGATATAGTGTAATCCATACCTAATGCTCCATTATGGCTACCGAGTATATACTTGGCCATATTATCCTGATCGTATGCATTTCTGAAGACACCTTTCTCATAAAAACTCCTGTATAAAAACAAGTGGTTAAAGGCTCTTCTTTGTGCATAATTATAGCTTGCGTTCAGGTTGAACTTTTTGTTTCTGTAATTAAGGCTGAATCCGCCGCCATATTTAGGATATATACCTTGTGAATAAAAGCTATTGACAGAACCATTCACACCAAATCGTTTATCTTTTTTTGTTTTGATGTTGATAATACCAGCTGCACCGGCTGCATCGTAGCGAGATGATGGATTGGTTATTATTTCTATCTGCTCTACTGCACTCGATGGCATGCTTTTCAGCATATTAGCAAGGTCTGCACCACTCATTACGGTCCTTCTACCGTCTATCATTACATTAACGCCAGCCTTGCCTTTCAGGCTTATGTTGTCATTTTGGTCAACACGTACACCCGGAGAACGTGCGATAACATCAAGGACAGATGAACCCGCATTGACAATGCTGTTTTCTACATTCACTACCAGTTTATCCGCTTTGATTTCTATTAGTGGCTTTTGCGTACGCACCGTTACCTCTTTCAGTGTTCCTGCTTTGGCTTTCAATTTGATATTTGGGAGTGCGATATGCTCACCTATTGCCTGTATAGTATCTGAGCTATACGTTTCATATCCTGCAGCCGTTATCTTCAGTATGTACGCACCATCAGGTATATTATCAAGCATAAAGCTTCCGTCTTCCGCAGACATATCTGCTTTTACCAGTGTTTTATTATCCGTTTTCAGTAATACTATATTGGCAGCCACAAGGGGTTTGTCATCGCTACCAGTAACTTTCCCTTTTACATCACTTGGCTTTGCCATCAACCAAAGCGGGCATATCAATATGGCAATAATGGGTAATAATCTGTTGCAGAACATGAGGGAATGTTTATGTTTCAAATGTAGCAGTAGCGTGCATACAGGCTTTCACCCATCGCGGGGGATTTGCATTTTTTAACACCACCCCAAACGGGGGATTTATGTTGAAAAGCATCTTGCTCTATGAATGAAAACAATAAATGCAGTTAAAAATGTAATTTCATTGCTGTGAAAAAGGGTTTGAAAATCATCATAGGTATTTGCTTGCTTTGCTACACACAAATTGCATTTGCACAACGTTACCCATTCTACAACCTGAATGTAGAAAACGGCTTGATACAATCGCAGGTCACATCTATAGCTCAAGATACCTATGGCCATTTGTGGATAGGTACACTCGGTGGCTTATCGCGCTATGATGGCAATACGTTTACCAACTTTACTGTGCGTGATGGCATGACAGACAATACAGTGAATGCTTTAGCGACAGATAAGCATGGTAATATATGGTTGGGTACACGCAAGGGCATTTCAAAATATGATGGTAAAAAGTTTCAGCATTTTGTTTTCAATTCCCCTGAAAACCCTGCTTCGAATGCAGTAAGCAATGTAGAGTTAGCAAGTGATGGCAGTATATGGTGTATTGCTGGGGGCAAACTGTATACAATAAAAGACGGCAAAAGCAGCAGTTGTAACTTACCTAACAAAAATGTAAACGCAACAGCTATACTACCTGTTGATAAGCAGTTGTGGGTAGCTTGCAATAACGGCACCATCTATATGCAACAAAATAACCAATGGGATAGCATGGCTTTTAACGAGCCACAACTAAATGGCATACCTACTGCATTTTCTTTGTTCAGAGACAGTCGCAACCGCATGTGGGTAACAACCAATGGGGGGTTATACAATATTGTAGATAACAAAATAACCATTGCCAAGTTGAAAAGCACATCACTGTATGCACTACCACCCATTTTGAGTATCACCGAAGACAGGCAAAAAAATATATGGCTCGGCACGAGCAGTGGCGCATTCAGGTTAAACGACAGCAGCCTTGTGTATTGCAATAAGAAAAACGGATTGACTGACAATATCATCAACCGTATGCTGACGGATAAAGAAGGTAATGTGTGGATGGCAACTGACGGGCGGGGATTGTATCGTTTTTCGGGAGCACAATTTTCCGTATTAGACGAAACAGCAGGCTTACCCAGTGCACAAATCATGAGCATAGCCGCTAAAGGCGGTAAAGTATACCTCGGCACATTTGATGCAGGCTTGTTTGTATACGAAAACGGGCAGGTACGCACCATACCCATACCACTACAACCCATGACGGCTATTACTGCTATCTACATCAACAGCACAAATGAGATATGGCTCGGCACACGCAACCGTGGCTTATGGAAATATAATGGCAGCGGCTTCAAACAATATACTACCCCAACAATAGCATCCAACCTTGTAACAAACATCTATAAAGACAATGAGGGAAGATTGTGGATTGGCACGGGCAATGGTGCTACTTATTACAGACAAGATAGTTTCCATAATGTCAATATCAATACAGTAGTGCAGGATATTGTTAGTATCGGCACAGACAGTATTGTATTTGCCACTACAGACGGCTTGCAGTTGTATCATAATGATGAAACTGTAAAGCTACCAACCAATGGTGCTGCAGATAGCTCATCGCCACAATGCCTGATGACAAGAGGCAGAGAGCTATGGATAGGCAGTAGCGACAATGGTATCATCTGCTATAACATGGATAGCAAAAAAACGACGGTTATCAATAAAAACAACGGACTAAAATCTGACTTTATCTATAACATCATTGCAGACGATACGGGCAATGTATGGGTGGGTACGGGTTTCGGCATACATAAAATAAGCACATTGCGTGGCAAGTACAAAGTACAGTTTTACGGCAAGGAGCAGGGCATCACAGGCATGGAAAGCAACCATAACGCTGTCTTTAAAGCAGAAGACGGCAGTATATGGTTTGGCACCACCAACGGAGCAGTACGCTACAACCCTAAATCAAAAACGGTAACGCCTTTACCTACCAGCATTGTTTTGCAATCAGTAAAAGTATTTGGTGAAAACATCAGCGACAGCAGTTACTATACAGGTACAGATATGTGGTATAATGTACCAACCGGGCTACGCCTACCATACAAAAAGAATAATATCACATTTACCTTTCAGGCACTGACGCTGAGTGGCACAGAACAAATCAGCTATCGCTATCGCATATCGGGGCTTGAAGCACAATGGAGTGATTGGTCTGCCATCAACACCATTACCTACTCTGCACTTCCACCGGGCAAATACACTTTGCAGGTAGAATGTATGACTGGAGATAGTAGTGGGATAAAGAAAATGAGTTACCCGTTTGAAATCATTACACCGTTTCACAAAACAAGTTGGTTCAGATTGGTGATATTAGCGGGATGCATACTACTGGGTGTAACGATACAATATATCGTCAACAAACGAAAACAAAACAGGCTGGCACTGCTGGAACGCCTGCGCCGCGAAGAGCAAGGAAAAGTACGCCAACGTACTGCAGAGGATTTTCATGATGAAGTAGGTAATAAACTGACGCGCATCAATGTACTGACCAACGTACTGAAAAATAAAATAGGCGAGCTTACACCCGACACCAAACGCATATTGGACCAGATACAAGACAATACAGGGCAGCTATACAGTGGTACACGCGATATACTATGGTCGCTAAAGCCTGCAAACGACAACCTGTATGAAATACTGCACCGTATCAGAGATTTTGGCGGAGAACTGTTTCAGGATACGGAAATAGATTTTGAGTTTACAGGTACGGATGAAAAATGGAGAGATTACAGAATGCCGTTGGACAGCAGCCGCAACCTGATAATGATATTTAAAGAAGCGCTAAATAATTGCCTGAAATATGCGGGTGCTACCAAAGTAACCCTACATGCCGAGTTGAAAGAACAGGGCATTCTGCATTTGGAACTAAGAGACAACGGCAATGGATTTGATATGGAAACCATAAAGCGTGGCCATGGTATAGACAATATGAATACCAGAGCCAAGAGGCTAAACGGCAGGCTATATATCGATGCGAATGCAGGCAGAGGTACTGTAATCAGTCTCAGCTTCAAACTTCCCAAGCAAATGTCATAGACTTGTTAATATTTAAAAATAACCTGATTTGGGGGAGAAGCATACCCCGCAATATTCAGACCTTTATTCAAACTTCAACTAATGAGTCGCGATCTTGACATTCATGTTTGTATTATAGAAGATGATGAAACCATCAGGGAGGGTTATGTATACCTGATTGGCAACACACCCGGTTACAAAGTCGTAGGCAGCTACCCATCATTCGAAGATGCGGCAAAAAAACTGGCTAATGATAACCCGGACGTCATACTATTAGATGTTGAACTGCCAGGCATATCCGGCATAGACGCTTTGCCTAAAATCAAGAAATTAGCCCCAGAAGCTTACATACTTATCTTGACAGTTTACGAACAAGACATGTTGATTTTCAGGGCTTTGGGCAATGGCGCATCAGGCTATCTGACCAAAAACACCCCTCCCGAAAAAATCATTAGCGCCATACAGGAGGTAATGGAAGGAGGTGGGCCTATGAGTGCGCATATTGCACGTATGGTTATCACTTCATTCCAGCGAAATGAAGCATCTCCCCTCACCCGTAGAGAAACCGAGATACTGGAGCAGATAGCTACTGGCAAAAGCCGCAAAAGGATAGCACAAGAACTGTTTATAGACCTGGAAACGGTCAAATCGCATATAAAAAACATATACCACAAGCTGAACGTACACAGCAAGGCAGATGCCATCAAAACCGCCAAAGACAACAAGTTTATTTAACCCCTCATAGCAAAGCAGCCGAATGGCTGCTTTTTTTGGGCAGACAAGCACTGTTAATATTTTTTGTTTTTACTTAGTAGATATTGTGCTTATTTTTGCCTTGTGAAAAGGGGCATGGCATTAAAGCATGCATGTAGAGGATGTTCTGCAACCATACCCCTGATATGACAACCGAAAGGTTATCAACATCATGTGCCGAAATTGTTGATTTGATTTCAGGCGAAGATTATTATATTAGAGCTAATTAAGAAAGCGGATGGTTCGCACTATATTGTTGGTCATTGCGGGTATTTTATCTGTCATCCTATACAGGATGCTAAGCCGTGGTGGTAAAACCTACGCTTACGACCGTACGCAGATGCTCACTTTCCTGAATGATGGTTCTGAAAACGTGATACACGAATCTACCAACGGCAGTATCATCATCACCAACAAAACTGTACTGATAGACGGGTTGGAATATATTTACAAACCTAACGAAGACGAACCGTTGCAAGCACTGCTGGACTATGACGATAACGGATTGCGCAGTGTACGTGTATTGCTGAACGAGGGCGAAAAACAATATTTCATCAACAGAAACCCTGCCATGCGCATGGCTTAATGGCACTAATGATATTCAAATGAAAAGCAGCCTATTGGCTGCTTTTCTTATTCTATAAACTTCAGTTCTTTTTTCATTTGCTCTACCGTATTGTAGATGATGGGACAACTACCATAGTGAAGCAACGTACCCAAGAAACGCTCCCTGAAGCCAGGCTTATGCAGATGGGGGAAGTCTCTGCATTCCGTAAAGCGTTCCGGATATATTCTGCAACTGGTGCCAGACAGAAAGTGACACGGAATACTATTGATAAAGCAATTACCAGCCAAACTTTCCTCAATGTATTTATCGCGTAGTGCCTCTTCCGTCATGTCCAGAAAAACAGCCAGCCTTTCTATTTCGGGTCTAGTAATGTTTACTACAAGTGTTTTGCAACAGTTACCGCACGTAGTACAGTCTATAGCTTTGTTTACATCTGCATACACACGGTGCGCCATTTCGTCGAGCATAGCGGCATCGTGGTGGCGTAGCGAACGCATAAAATGGTCGTTTTCTTCTTCTTTGCGAGAAGCTGCATCTGCAATGGTTTGCAGATTGATTTCGTATGCTGTATCGGACAAAAGAGCAGATTGAGCTATAAAGATAGACAATTACATTCTGCTTGCCTCTTCTGCACCAGTACGTTGTTGTATGCCTTCAGTTTTCTTGCCGAAATTGTAGCTAAACCCCAAAGACACTGATTGAGATCCGTATCTTAACGATGAGGCAGTTTCAATACCATTCCAATTAGATGTAGTTGTTATGTTATACATGCGAAACGGATCTTCTATACTCAGCTTTACTGTGCCAGCATCTTTCAACACTTTCTTCGCAATATTGAAGCCCAACCAATAGCTTGGGCCGTAGCGGTCTATAACATTTTGTAAATCGCCTGTGCTGGCATAGAATGTACTATCTACAGTCCAGCCCTTGTTTAGATTGCATGTGGCTTGCATATGGACTGACGCCCCCAAAGATGTCGCCAACAATCTGTGTCCACGAAAGCTTAGAAACCTGTTATAATAGACATCTCCTGCTGTGGTCAGCAACAATGATTTTGTCAATTGTTTGTTATAGCTGCAAGAGCCATGTAGCACATAATCATCTGCATAATTGCCCCATGTAGCAAACACAGCATTGTTAACGGCATCAAACGCTAAAACAGGTGTAATGTATCCAGTTACCTTTCTAAGCCCAACAGATACAAATAATTCATTTCGATTGTTGTACCTAAGTTCTATGTAATTTCTGTAAGCGGGCGATAAGTCCGGATTACCTTTCTGATAATAGTATTGTGAAAAATAAGTAACGAACGGGCTCATCATCGTATAAGCCGGACGGTTGACACGCCTGCCACAACTTACTTCCATACTGTTCTTCTCATCTATTTTATAGCTTACAAATGCCGTTGGGAATAACCCAATATTACTGCGCTGAAACGATCCACCCTGTTGTGTTTCTTTACCATCGTTGTTCATATTCTCTGCGCGTAAGCCGACTTGTGTATTCCACTTTTTGCCAAAAGCTTTTGTAAGGTTTACATAAGCAGCGTTTATATTTTCTTTGTAGATGAAATGATTTGTGCGTGTACTATCATTCACCCAATTGGCATTTTGCAGTATTTGAAAATTGGCCTGATTATTCACCATTGCATAGCTATACTTTATACCCGCCTCAGCCTGCCAACCTTTTGCTATCTCGCCGCTATAATCTGCTCTTGCAGTTATTACATCAAAAATAGAAACAGATTGATTATCTAAATCAAGATTCCCTGCTACAGGATTGTATTGTTCGTCGTAGTTTCTACCGACAGTATTATGTGTTTCACGCTGATTGCGATAGATGTAGTCGGCATCAACAGATATCTTCTGGTTTTTTGCAGGTTCATATTTGATATATGCATTACACAAATAATGATTTCGTTCAAAATTGTGATTGTTTACCGTTGTGTTATAGATTGTATTATTCGCTGCATCTTTTACTGTAGCAGAGGCTTGATCTCTCTGCACATTCGGGTGATAAATACCTTTGGTGCTACAACCAATGGTAGTTTTATCAGTTATTGTATAGTCTGCCCCTAGTTTGATATTATAGTCTGAAAAAGTTTCTTTCATGAAAATAGATTGGTCTGTTTCATTTATCAGCTTACCTGTTTGTGGGTTGGTAGCCTTTCGGTTGTCTATTCTATCCAAAAATCCTGTAGCAGTCATTTGCCCCAGGTTTGTATATAGTGTCAACCTGTTATTTCTATACGTTAAGCTACCGCTATTGTGTGTGTTAGGATATACGCCCTGCTCTGCCTCGAGTGCTATATTACCATTCAGCCCTTTCTTTTTTATCCTTTTCGTTTTTATGTTGATGATACCACCACTACCTTCTGCATCGTATTTACTGGATGGTTGTGTAATAAGCTCTAATGCGGCTACATCATTGCCGGACAGGGTTTTTAAATAATCTTCCAGCTCTTTGCCGGACATGTAAGTTTGTTTGTCATCTATCAGAACCGTAACACCAGTGCCTTGTAAGGTTATATTACCATTGTTGGCATTTACTCCGGGCGATTTTTGCAATAAATCCCAAACTGAATTACCAAGTGTGTTTACCTGCTGGAAATTCAATACAGTCTTACCCAATCCGGATTCTATACCAGGCGATTTACTGCTGACTACAACATCCTGCAGCGTGGTGGTAGATGTTATTTGCAGTTTCAGTGCTTCATTCTTTTCCATTACTACTACTTGCTGCATTAGTTTTGTATATCCTACAGCATTGATGGCTATAATGTAATTGCCTGTTTTGGCAATATGCATTTCAAATGCACCATTATCATCGGTCAATTCAGATTGTACCCATGCAGAGTCTGCGTTGAGCAGCGAAACAGTAGCTACTGATATAGGTTTACCCTGCACGTCATACACTATACCATTCAGCGATATTTGTTGTGCAGAAAGCCTGGCAGTAATAACAAGCAGCAGTACAATTGCAGCTGAGAGAACTTTTTGCATAGATAGACATTGAAAGCGTGAATGCTAAAAATACTATCCTGCGAAAGCTTACTGCAAGTACACCCAGCATGGTTTTGGTTAATATTAACATAAATAAAAATAGCCGCAATGCGGCTATTTACTATGAATTAATAATCTGGATTAATTACTCAAACTACGGAAGTCAACCGGTACTAATTTACTTACACCGGGCTCTTGCATAGTTACACCATATATTACGTCAACCGCAGCCATTGTCTGCTTGTTGTGCGTTACAATGATAAACTGTGAGTTGTCGCTGAACTTGCGTATCATTTGCGTAAACTTACCTACGTTGGCATCATCAAGCGGCGCGTCCACCTCATCGAGAATACAGAACGGTGCTGGCTTGATAAGGTAAATAGCAAAGAGGAAAGCCGTAGAGGTAAGTGTTTTTTCACCACCCGAAAGCTGCGTAAGCGTGCTGGGCTTTTTACCTTTGGGCTGTGCATATATTTCTATGCCGCTATCTGCAATATTATCTGGGTCAGTCAGGCGAAGGTCGCAATTATCTTCTGCTGTGAAGAGCGCTTTAAATACTTCCACAAAGTTTTCACGCACTTTATCAAATGTTTCACGGAATTTTGCATTGGCTGTTTGCTCCACTTCTTCTATTGTAGCCATGAGCGACTCTTTCGCGTTCACCAAGTCGGTTTTTTGCTCGACGATAAAGTCATGGCGGGCTTTCATTTCCGTATAAGCCTCAATAGCTGTGGGGTTGATTTCGCCCATATTTTCAAGGCGTTTCTTCATCCGTTCTGCCTCTGCATTTAGCTCATCAACAGTCAGCTCATTCGCACGAGCCTGATCCAGTATTTCATCCAGGTTCACTTTAAACTCCACGCTCAAACGTTCCTTCATACCAGCCAACTTCAGCTTCATATCGTTTAGCTGGTCTTTGATACTGTTGAGCAATGTTTCAGCATGTTCTTTTTCACGGCGTTTCTGGTTTAACTGGCTTTCCTGTGCAGAGATAGTATTACGCATTTCGTAGTACAACCTATCTTTTTCATTCAGCGTCTTTTCTTCAGTTTCCTTGCGTGTCAGCAATTCGTATAGCTCATTATCACCGGCGTGCAGTTGTGTTTCTGTTTCACCCAGTTGTCCCGCAATTTGTTGCAATTGCTCACTGTTGCTGGCTATCTGGCGCTTCAGGTCATTCAGTTGGTTGCTGCGGAAACTCAATTCCTGCTTCAAACCTTCCAGCTTGCTTTGCTGGCGTGTGTACTGGATGTTGTGGTTATTATACTGCTGCGTAGCCATATTGAATTCCTGCTCTACGCTATGAAATTCAGCTTCCGCATTTTGTATATCCTGTTGCAGCGATTGCAGTTGCTCGTTGATAGACTCCAACTCTGCGCGTGTATCAGCAATACTTGCATGTGTATCTTCCAGCTGGCCTTGAAGGTCTTGTAAACGTTGTTCCCCGTTTTGATTCAGGTGTTCAAAGTTCTCAATCCTGTTATTGAGGTTTACGGAATGGTTTTGCAGGCGGTTGATTTCGTTGCGTGTTTGTTCAATCGCTCTGTCGTTCAATTCCTGATTAAAACCTGTTATCTGCGTTTGGGTATCGCTGATGTATTGTTTTAGCTGTGTTGTTGTTGCAGTGAGCTCCTCAATCTCTTTAGCAAGACGTTCCAGATTTTTGGCACGGCCTATTTTATTACCTTCAAACAAACCTACAGAACCACCGCCCAGTGTGTATTTGCCACGCACCACTTTGCCGCTTTTCTCTACTATCACATTGCCATTAGCCATGTCAATGCTTGTGATAGCAGCTTCGCTATCTGCAATATACACATGCCCCAGCAAGTGCTGTGCCAGTGGCATATATTGTTCATCAACATTCACTACGCTCAGTGCTGGCGTTAAACCTTGTGGTGCATTATGCTGTGAAGGTTGGTATTGCTGAAACTGGTTGGTAACAAAGAAATTGGCCTTACCTTTTTTATTGCTTTCTAACAGGTGTACTGCTTTAGCGGCTTCGCCAATATTCTCAACTATATAATAGTTCAGGTAGTTATCAAGTACATTTTCTAATGCGGTACGGTATTCATTTTGTACTACAAATACGTCTGATAGTAACGGAGCTTCACTATTCCAGTCTTTATTCTTTTTCAGGAATTTGATACTGTCAGGGTAGCCCTCAAGGCTCTCTACCAACGACTTTAATAAGTCGTGTTCATTACGACGGCTATCCAGTTTACGGTTTTCGTCAACCGACTGTGCACGTAGTGTTTCCAACTGTTCCTGACTTTGCAGGATTTTAGCTTTCACTTCTTCCTGACGTGTGATGAGGCCCTGCAATGCATCATTTTGCTCTTGCAAACTGCCTTCAGCATCAGTACGCTCGTTTGTCAGTTGTGTTATCTGTGTTGTGCGCTGTGCTTTTTCATCCTGTATCTGCTGAATGCTACGCTGCAGGTTCATTACAGATGTATCTGCAATAGCTACTTTCTTTTCCGCCTCAAACTGTATACGTTGTTTGTTTTGGTATTCTGCACGTAGTTGTTCCAACACTTTTTTCTTTGCGTCAAAAGCATCGCGTTTTTCATCTACAATGCCACGCATACTTTCCAGTTCATCACGTAGTTTTTCCAGCACTGCATTGTCGTCATCTATTTGCTTCTCTGCAAACGTGATAGACTCTTCCAGGCTCTGCAATTGCATACCTGCACCCGATAAAAATTCGCTCAGGCTTTTTTCACGCTCTTTCAGATGGTCAAGGCGTTGAGCAGCAAGGCGCTTATCGCTTTCTAACTGGCGAACACGATTCAGTAATTCGTTAAACTGTTTCTGCAAGCCATTTAACTCCTGCTCTTTCTCTATCAGCTTTACTTTGTCTTGTTCTACCACCGCTTCTTCGGTAGCTACAATCGCTTCCAGTTGTGTACGGCGGTCTGTTTCAGTGTCGTGCTGCTCGTTAAGTGTTTTATATTGTTCGTTGAAATGCTCCAGGGATGCTTTTGCCAGTTCAACGCTTACTTCTTTATACTCCCCTTTTATCTGAAAATAACGTTCTGCTTTCTTTGCCTGACTTTCAAGTGTGCGTAGGTTATTACCAATCTCAAATAACAGGTCTTCTATACGTGCCAGGTCTTGCTCGGTAGCATCCAATTTCAGCTTGGCTTCTTTCTTACGTGTTTTGTAGATAGAGATACCAGCTGCCTGCTCCAACATACGACGGCGAGAATTGTCTTTGTCTTTGATGATATCATCCACCATGCCAAGTTCTATGATGGCATACGAGTCATTACTGACACCCGTATCCAAGAACAAGTTGTGAATGTCTTTCAAACGACAAGTAACATCATTGAGACGATACTCACTCTCACCATTCTTATAAAACTTACGAGTGATGGTAACAGTTGTAAACTCCGTAGGCAATAAATTCCTAGTATTCTCAAACGTTAGTGATACTTCTGCCATACCAGAACCGGCACGTGTACGCGAACCATTAAAGATCAGGTCTTCAAGATTATCAGAACGCAAGGCTTTTATCTTGTGTTCACCAATAACCCAACGTATAGCATCAACTATATTCGACTTACCGCAACCATTAGGGCCAACGATACCTGTAATGGGGTGATCGAGCAGTACATGGGTTTTATCTGCAAAAGACTTAAAGCCTTTTATATCCAACGATTTTAAGCGCAAAATTTCAAGTTTTGTGGGGATGACAAATTTATACAATTCACCCGTTTGTCAATGGTTTATATTGCCCTGCAGCTTGTTTTGTGGGTAATGAGTGGAATATATTTCAGGAAATACAAAAAACACATAATATATATATTCACTACGAGGACTTCCTTTACAACTCATTAACCATTTTATATATGCGTATTGATTTGTAAATACTATTTTTATTGCCGATAATGTCAAAGCATATCCCCAGTTTAAATGGCCTGAGAGCTATCAGCATATTGATGGTTGTTATTGGTCATATTGACCAAAAGAACCTAAATGATTTCTTTTACATAAGATACCCTATGTTGATTGATGCTCAATTGGGCGTAAATGTATTCTTTGTTTTATCAGGCTTTCTTATCACTACCTTACTTTTGCAAGAAGAAAATGCTAAACAAGCTATTTCGCTCAAAGGTTTTTACATAAAAAGAGCTTTTCGCATTTTCCCAGTTTATTACACTCTGTTGGCCGTATATCTGATATTGCAACTGGCAGACGTCTTGTATTTTAGCGGATTATCGTGGCTTACATCTCTTACCTATACCAAGTATCTGAATTGGCATGACGACTGGGAAACCGGGCACTTATGGTCATTGTCTATCGAGGAGCAGTTTTATTTGGTCTGGCCCTTTGTTTTCAAGTTTGCAAAGAACTACAGAAAGCATTTTGCGTTTAGCATCATACTTATTGTGCCAGTACTACGGATGTTATACATCAAAACCCAATACCAATGGATGGATGAGCTTACACTGTTTCAACGGGTAGATGCCATTATGTGGGGTTGTGTGTTTGCCATGTATCATGATAAACTGTTGGCTGTATGTCAACAATATATAGCTAAATATAAATGGGTAATGTGGATGCCGTTTCTGGCAATACCTGCCCTTTCAGCTTTTACACTCATCAACCATCGGTTCGACATGCACATGGGTGCATTCATTGTGCCATTCGGCAATACCACAGGTACTATTGCTGATGTTGCTATTGGCTTTATAGTTCTTATTTGCATACACTATCAGAAGACAGGTGTTTTCAAAATATTGAATAATAAACCAATGGACTATATAGGAAAACTATCTTACAGCTTGTATATATGGCAACAACTATTTTTTTCTGAAAACATAGGGTGGGCAAGCAGCCTGCCACTGAATATCGTTCTGCTGTTTACTGTTGCTAATATTTCCTATTATGCAATAGAAAAACCTTGCCTGCGATTGAGGGAAAAATTCCTGTAACTTGTTTGATTACTCTATTGGGCGTGGAAAATCATTCTTATCAGCATACTCCTGAATATGCCTGTACATAACATCGTGCTTTTCTAAATCTGCTTTAGTAGTAGAAAACAGATTGTTCATAGATAACTGGATGGTATCGTCTGGTGTATCACCGTTGTATGACTCAAACACCATCATTTTGGTAACAATGCTATCGTTTTCATATCGTAAAATATCGAGCATTGAACCTCTTAGTTTTTCAGAACCGCCTACATCTTTCATACCTTTTACATGTTCTGTTTTACTGCGGATATAATCCTCTATCTGCTTCCGGTATGGTGGCAGGTGGCTGAAATCTTTGGTATTAACAGCAATACGAAACTCATCGCCCCATACTTTGCCCATATAGTTGAGCGAGTCGTTTATCTGGGTGATTTCATTGCACATTTTCATAGCATCCTCGCGCTTGTTCCAGTTGCAGGAAGCCAGCGAAAGAGCCAATATAAAGACAGATATGTATGCAAAAGAACGCATATATGGTACCAAAGTAATTCAAATCTATCTATTGAATCGTTTAAAAAACGTGAAAGTTACAGGAATATTATCCTCTTTATGGGCTGATAAGCAATATTCGCTATGCAACTGCCTCAGTTAAACTAACTTTGTGCCTCTTGAAATAACGCAATTTTATGGGCAAAGTAGCCATCAACATAGCCACAGGCAGCCTGCAGCAAAATGAAACCATTGTAGGTATAGACCTGGGTACCACCAACAGCCTGATAGCCATTGTACGCGAAGATACTCGCCAGCCATTAGCTCTGCGCGAGATTGACGGGCTGACGCTTGTACCATCTATTATACACTTTGACGAATATGGTGGTGTAACTGTTGGCAATCCTGCAAGGGAAAAACTGATTGCAGAACCGCACCGTACCATATATAGCGCCAAACGCCTGATGGGAAAATCTTATAAAGACATCAGTAAACATGCCGGCTTTTTTGCCTACAAAGTGATAGATGATAATACAGACTCTCTTGTAAAAGTGCAGGTGGGCGATAAGTTTTATTCACCGATAGAATTATCGTCTTACATACTGAAAGAACTAAAGCAACGGGCAGAGCATATATTGAAAACACCAGTAAACAAAGCGGTGATAACCGTGCCTGCCTACTTTAATGATGCGCAAAGGCAGGCAACACGCGATGCCGGCAGACTGGCAGGATTAGATGTATTGCGCATTGTAAATGAGCCTACAGCAGCCAGCCTTGCATACGGCATGGGTGTAAACCCTGATGAAGAAAAAACAATTGCAGTGTATGACTTGGGTGGAGGTACATTTGATATATCCATACTAAAAATAACGAATGGTATTTTTGAAGTTTTATCTACCAATGGTGATACTTATTTAGGTGGAGATGACTTTGACCGTGCTTTAGGGATACATTGGCAACAGGCATTGGGTATAACTGACGAAGCATTGCAACAAGATAAATCACTGGCACAGGAACTAAGACTTACTGCAGAAGAAGCTAAAAAACACATCAGCAATAATGACAGTTTTGAGGGCGCAGTTGGTGGTGAGAAAGTAAGTATTACCAAAGCAAGCTTCAACCAACTGATACAACCATTGATAGACCGCACTATTGACTGCTGCAAAAATGCCATACGCGATGCTGGCTTGCAAACAAATGCAATAGATGCGGTGGTGATGGTAGGTGGCAGTACACGTGTGCCATTGGTAAAAGAAAGTGTGAGTCAATTCTTTGGAAGGGAAGTATATGACAACCTAAACCCGGACGAGGTAGTGGCATTGGGTGCGGCTGTGCAAGCAGATATATTAGCAGGTAACAATACCGATATGCTGCTGCTGGACATTACTCCCCTTAGCCTTGGCATAGAAACCATGGGCGGACTAATGGATGTATTGATACCCCGCAACGGCAAAATACCTGTACGTGCAGGCAGGCAATATACTACACACAAAGACGGTCAAAGCGGTATGCGCATAGCTGTATATCAAGGAGAGCGCGACTTAGTTAAAGACAACCGCAAGCTGGCAGAGTTTAACCTTACTGGCATACCAGCTATGCCGGCGGGCCTACCGAAAGTAGAGGTGAGTTTTTTGATAGATGCGGATGGCATACTGAAAGTAACTGCTAAAGAATTGCGTAGTGGTGTGGAAACCAGCGTAGAGGTAAAACCACAATACGGGCTGACAGATGAGGAAGTAGAAAAAATGCTGCTGGACTCATTGACACATGCTAAAGAAGATATTCAGACACGCGCACTGGTAGAAGCCAGCACCGAAGCCGAGCAGATGCTGGAAACCACAGAAAAGTTTATACAAAAACACCGTGCACTGCTGACAGAAGAAGAAATATCCCTGACTCAACAACACATGCAGCAACTGCGCAATGCCATAGCTGCCAAAGACAAAGACCTTGTGCAGAAAGAAACAGAACAGCTAAATGATGTAAGCCGCCCCTTTGCAGAGCGTGTAATGGATGCCGCACTGAAAGATGCAATGAAAGGGAAAAAGATAGTGTAGTTGATTGGGTTATTTGTAGATATCGAATAACCCAATCAATTATTTCATAACCACTTGTACCGTATGCCTTGTTTTTTGTTCAAGTAATGTATAACGCCCCTTGGTAAGCTCGAATAATATTTCAGGTGTGTAGTGGCGGATGGTGAGCAGGCTCACATCATCGTTGCGGAGTACTTTGTAGTTTTTGTTAAGCACATCTACCAGCCTTGTTACATTATCTTCCTTATTGTCTATACAAGCCACAAAGCTGATGGCGGCATTTTGTATCAGGTTTACTTTTATTTTTAAATCGTGCAATATGCTGTACAGTTCGCTCAAGTTATCTTCTGTTATGAACGAAAAATCTTTAGTCGTTACCTGCAACAATACCTGGTCTTTTTTCAATACAATCAACGGCGGGTAGAAAATACTGTTCACCTCGTTTTGTATCACTGTACCTTTCAGGTCTTTATCAAGGAAGCATTTTACATACAGCGGTATATTATTGTTCTGCAACGGCTTGATGGTTTTAGGGTGGATAACTTGAGCACCGTAGTATGCCATCTCAATCACCTCGTGATATGTAATTGCCTCAATTTTTACCGTATTCGGAAATAGTTTAGGGTCTGCATTCTGCAAGCCTTCCACATCCTTCCAGATAGTAACCCCGCTTGCGCCGAGCATGGCTGCCAGCATTGCAGCTGTATAATCAGAACCCTCACGGCCAAGTGTTACGGATGCATTGTCTTGTGTAGCACCAATAAAACCTTGTGTTATGATGCTTCTACCTGAAGTAAGTACGGGGGAAAATAATTCTGCGGCTTTCGCCTTGGAGTAGTCCCAATCTACCCGCGCATCGCGATACGTATCATCAGTACGTATTACATCGCGTACATCTGCCCACTCGAAAGGCAAACCACTTTGTTGCAAATAAAAACCGAATATGCGTGTAGAGAGTAACTCGCCCATACATACTATCTGGTCGTAAGAGTAATCGTACTTATCGGCTGTAGCATCATCTACCGCCCATTGCAACTCCGTAAAAAAAACATTCAGGGCTTTTACAGCCTGTGAATAATAGTCGTCATTCAGCAAAGCTTTGGCATATTCAAGGTGAGCTTGCTCTAATGCTTTTACCAATTCTTGTGCATCCTGTTTCTTTCCCTTGCAGGCGTTATTGACGATAGCTTCCAACGCATTGGTTGTTTTACCATAGGCAGACACCACCATAATGATGGGGTGTTGTGCATCTTTAATAATCGGCAATAGTGCCGTCATACGCTCGGGGCTTGCTATTGAAGCTCCACCAAATTTGTAAACCTGCATTCTGTATAATTCAAAAATAAAAAGTCAAAAAATCAAAAAAAGTCTTAACTAAGTACCATAAGCTTTTGTAATGCTGCTTCGAGCGTGCCGAGCATTTCTGCTATTTCATCCTTCTTGCAAGTACCTATACTCAACCTGTACCAGGGCGATGTACGATCTGCACCGAATGCATAGAAGGGCACGATTGCCAGCTTTGCCTCGCTCAATAAATAGTCAGTAACATCCGCTTGTGTTTCCAGTTGCTTGTGATTTGCCTGCAACCCTTTCAGGTCTATCTTGATGGTGAGATAAATTGCTGCCTGCGGTGCAACAGCATCTACTGGGTAGCCTTTCCCCTTCAGTGCAATAATGCCATTATATATAGCCCAAAGCCTGTCATCCAGTTCTTGTTTAAAAGACGAAAGGTATGTTTCTACTACGTCTTTCTGCAACAGGAATTTTGCAGTAGCCTTTTGTTCTGCCATTGGGCTCCATGCTCCTATATGACTCAACAAGGCTTTCATTTTACCAATAAGGTGTGCAGGCCCAAGCGACCACCCGACACGCACACCCGTTGCAGCAAATGCTTTTGATATACCATCTACAAAAATGGTGTATTGTTTCATATCTGCACGCAACGATACCGGATTATAGTGCTTTGTGTCACCATAAGTAAGCGTGAAATACATCTGGTCAAACATTACATAAAGCTTCTTTTCGTCTGCAGCTCTGCAGGCATTTTCAGCCAATACCAGATCACATATTTTTTCAAGTTCTGCTTTTGCAAGTGTAGTACCCGTAGGGTTTTGCGGTGTACAGAGGCATAACAACGATGCACCTTTGATATGTGGAGCAATATCAGCAGCCGTGGGCATGAAGTCATTTTCTACCGTTGCCTCAATTACACAATGTTCGCCACCATTCATGTGTGTGTAGTGGTTATTGTTCCAAGATGGTACTGCATAAATTACTTTATCGCCCACATCTACTATGGCACGGAATATAGAGTATATCAACGGACGACCACCACCTGCAATCAAAACTTCGTTGGGCGCATATTCAATCCCCTCTCTGTCTTTAATAAACGATGCTACAGCCTGCCTTAACTCAAGAATACCATCGCCCGGGGGATAGTTTGTATGTTTATTACGATAGGCATCAACGATCGCATCTTCCAGTTCGTGTGGAATAGGGAATATTTGCGGATCGAAATCGCCTATAGTATAGTTATATATTTTCTCACCGCGATTTATACGCACGGCTATTTCATTGCCCAAACGCACTATTTCAGAACCTATCAATGTTTCGGCCAGTTGACTCAGCTTACTCATCTCATTTTAATTTTCCTAAAAGATATAAAAAAGGGCTCACCTTTTGTGGTAAGCCCTTGTAAACTATGTTGTAGCTACATAAGAAGACGGCTTACCATCATGGTACGCGTTTTTTGTCCTTCTTATATGGCTTATTATTCATCATTGTGGTTGCAAAACTAAGGATATTTTCAACATTACAAAATGCGGCTACTCAAATAACTGCTCTTTAGATTTAGGGCGAACCTCATTCAACCAACGAAAGCGCAATAGTTTCATATTTGGCAAATCGGCCTTGTCTAGCGGTGTACTTTTTGTTTTTACATCTTGCTCATAGAGTATTTTATATAGTTCACCATCTTTAAAATGAACTTTCATTCTTGTAGCAGTTACTTCGTTCACGCCCAAATAAGCACCATTGTCATCCTTGCCATAGTATATGGTTTGTGCATCAGGCTTTACAAGCATATAGTCCATCTGACCATCTTTAAAATAGCCTGTGATAGTTTTGCCCTGTACTTGATCATATAACTTGGCCTTATCTGGCCCAGACTGCGATACCATGAACCCATTATTAGGCACAAATATCTTCCGGATTTTGCTGCTATCCATATACAGTAGTATCGTATCACCTGTTATCTGGCTTTTCCGCGACCATACTATTGGGTCGTACATCAAACGCATAACAGAGTCTTGTTGTGAATAACTGATACTGTCACACTTACCCTGCATAGAGTCTGAAAATATCAGCACATGATGGTAGCCTATAAAACTACGTGGGGCTTTGCTATCTACCTCTGCAGTATCTGCTACTGGTACTTGCTTTGTCTTCTTTTTAGTTTTTA
>CALESY010000123.1 GCA_937919945.1 uncultured Chitinophagaceae bacterium
CTTCATAATATGGTTTTGTATTTGTGCCAATGTATGCAAAACTGTCTTTGCTTTGGTAGAGCGTAGAATTAATAGTATACGATGCATGGCTTAAGATAAGCCTGTCGCTACCATCGTAGCTGTATATGGCTTCGTATGTTTGCACCCAGTTGTTGTTTTGGAACTGATATGATTTGAATGATGTAATGTTCCCAGCTGTATTGTAAGTATAATTCCTTTTGAATTCAGATTTGTTTTTTATCAGGTCGAAAGTGCTGTCAGCTATGCGTTTGTTTTGTGCATTATAGGTCATGTATACTATTGTCTTAGGAATGAAAGTGTTGTTTACTAATGAGTCGGAAGTAGTAACCTGTGCGATGGTGCCTTTGCTGTTATAAACAATGCTATGTTGCAAGTTATAAGATGTGGCACTGTATATATGATTGATAACTCTATTGTTGCCATCATAAATAAAAAAATCGTCGTGTGTTTTATTCAGGCTTCCGTTATAATACCTCCAGCTTGCGTTGGTATCGCTCATGATATTTTTGGTAGTGTTATTGATACCTACAGCATAAAAATTATCGAAATAACTTGAAAGGTTGGTGTGTGTTGAGCCACGCCCGTTTGAGTACTGATAATAATTACTGTCTTGTATCTGCCCGTTGGCGGTATATGAGCTTCCAATCAGCCTTTTTTGCTGTGCTGTAGTTTTGGAGGAAGTGCTTGATTGTTTTTGAAAAATACTTTGCAGTATTTCTTTGTGTGTCGCATTTTCATTTTTTCTGTTTTTGTTAGCTAATGGTGCCGCAGTGGCAGAGTGAAAAACAATAATAAATAGTAAAGCTTGTGTAAGTGGTTTCATGCTTTTTTGAATTTTTATCAAATTGACATCAAAACCATTTAACAGAATGGGGGGCTTTCGATTTGTTAAGAATATAATGACAATAGTATTGCATTTGTACGCTTAAATGTCATATTAATATCAGTATATTGTCATGCAAAAATAAAAGCCATTCAATGAGTGGCTTTTGCATAATAATATCAAGTTGTTTTTAAACTCCTAATAATGCCTTAACAGGGCTTTGACCTATCAACAGTAGTTCGGGGTTTTCAAGCAGTTCTTTTACACGTACTAAGAAACTCACAGATTCACGACCATCAATAATACGGTGGTCGTAGCTGAGGGCAACATACATCATGGGGCGTGCTTCTATCTTGCCATTCACCACCATCGGGCGTTCCTGTATTTTGTGCATACCTAGTATAGCAGATTGCGGTATGTTGATGATGGGTGTTGACATCAACGAACCGAATACACCACCATTAGTGATAGTAAACGTACCGCCTGTCATTTCTTCCATGCTCAGTTTGTTGTCGCGCGCTTTGCCAGCCAGTTCCATTACTTTAGCTTCTATCTCTGCCATGCTGAGGCTTTCTGCATTGCGGATAACAGGTACAACCAAACCTTTGGGTGCAGATACGGCTATAGATATATCGGCATAGTCGTGGTACACGATTTCTTCACCATCTATATATGCATTTACTGCAGGCCATTCAGCCAGCGCATAGGTACAGGCTTTTGTAAAGAAGGACATAAAGCCTAGGTTTACACCATGAGCCTCTTTAAACTTGTCTTTATAAGCAGTACGTATTTCCATAATGCGCGTCATATCCACCTCATTGAAGGTGGTAAGCATCGCGGTGGTATTCTTAGCTTCTACCAAGCGGCGAGAAACCGTTTTGCGCAGGTTGCTCATTTTCTCGCGGCGCTCATTACGGCTGAAGGCATCTGCTCCGCCTTTCTTGCCGGGGTTTGCAAGCGCTTCTAATACATCACTTTTCAGGATGCGTCCTTGCGGGCCGCTGCCTTTTACATCGGTAGCTTTTACATGCTTATCTGCCATGATGGCCTGTGCAACGGGCGTGGCATTTACGTTGGCTGTAGTTACAGCTTTGGGTGCTTCCGCTTTTTTATCTTCTGCTTTAGGTGCAGGTTTTGCTTCCGCCTTAGCAGCAGTTGCAGTCGCGCCTGCAGGTCTTGCAGCCGTTTCATCTATTTTACAAGCCAGTTCGCCTATTGTAAGTGTAGCACCTTCTGCCGCTACAATGTGCAGAAGGCCTGCCTGTTCAGCATTCAGCTCAAAAGTGGCTTTTTCAGACTCTAGCTCGCATAACAATTCATCACGTTCTACCCAATCTCCTTCTTTTTTCAGCCATTTTACAAGGGTTACCTCGCTAATAGATTCCCCTACGGTAGGCACTTTTATTTCAATCATGGAAAAAATCTCGTTGTACGGGGAGCTAAATTAGGAAAAAATGGGGCAATACGGTAATTATCGCTACAGGCTTAGCGATAATGAACAGTTGGGGTTATATTATCGTTATATTTATAGTATAAAACAGGTATTATGGAATGGTACACGCATGAAGTAGAAAAGATATTATTGGCAGCATTACTGGGCATGATAATAGGTTTGGAGCGTGAATGGAGTGGCAAGGCAGCGGGATTCCGTACGCTGATTGTTGTGAGTGTTGGCTCGGCATTATTTACCATCGTATCGAAACATATGGCAGAGCCTGGCATGGCGAGCGGTGACAGAATAGCATCGAACATAGTAACAGGCATTGGTTTTTTGGGTGCCGGGCTTATATTCAGAAGCGATAAGGGGGTGCGTGGTCTTACAACGGCAGCAACCGTATGGTCGGCAGCGGCTATTGGTATGGCTGTTGGCGACGGAGAGTATTACATAGCCATATCTGCCACTGTACTGATATGGTTGGTATTGGTTGTGTTTTACAGGCTGCAGTTGATATTTGACGCGATGATGGTAACCAGAGAATACCACATCACCTACGATGGTAATGCGGATAAGGCACTTGATTATCAGGATTTTTTTGACGTAAAACCCCATCGTGTGCTAGATAATAAACACATCAAAACCAAAGACGGCTTTCGCTATATATGGACCATCCGCGCGCCAAAGAAAAAACATGATGCCGCTCTACAACTGTTGCTGCACAACGCAAGGGTTATAGAGTTGGATTATTAGTATCTAAGAGCTAAGAGTAATACCAACACGACATAAAAGAATACCCACGACAACTGAAGCAACTATATAGAGTAGTGCGGTAATGTTTAGTTGGCCTTTCAACATGTTGACGTTTTCTAATGCGAAAGCAGAAAAGGTGGTAAAGCCGCCACAGAAGCCTGCAGCCAATACCAACCAAACATCTGATTGTTGACTACTGTTTTTCTGCACATAACCAAACAGCAAACCAATAAGAAAACACCCCACTATATTGATGATAAAAGTAGCGAGCGGGAAAGGTTTTGTGTAGCGGGTACTGATAATATGCGAAATGCCATATCTTGCTATACTGCCAATAGCACCACCAAGACCAACTAATAATAAACTTCGTAGCATTTATCAAAAATAAAAAAGCAAAAAGTAATACACTTACTCTTTGCTCAATTAGTTTTTAAAGATTGTAAGCTTTACTCTACCCAGTCGCAAATAAAGAGATTTGTTTCGTTGGTACCACCGTTATTTCTGTTTGAGGAGAAGATGAGTTTTTTGCCATCGGGCGAAAACATGGGGAATGCATCGAATCCACCGTCGTGCGATATTTTTTCTAATCCACTACCATCGAAATTGATGAGATACATATTGAACGGAAAGCCTCGCGGGTATTCGTGGTTAGATGCGAAGATGATACGCTTACCATCTGCAGTAAAGTTGGGTGCCCAGTTGGCTTTGCCTAGTTTAGTTACCTGCTGTATGTTGCTACCATCGGCATCTGCAATAAATACTTCCATATTAGTAGGGGCAACCAGTCCTTGTGTCAGCAGGGCTTTATATTCTACCACGTCAGCATCGGTTTTGGGGCGAGATGCACGCCAAACTATCTTCTTGCCATCGGGCGAAAACCATGCACCACCATCATAGCCCAATTCGTTGGTTATTTGTTTTACATTTTTGCCATCAATATCCATAACGTACAGGTCGAGGTCGCCGTTACGGGTAGAGGTGAAGATGATTTTATCACCTTTGGGCGATACCACAGCTTCGGCATCATAGCCAGGCTCTGTAGTCAGTTGTTTAATGATATTGCCTTTCAGGTCTGCAACAAAAATATCGTAGCTGTCGTAGATAGGCCATACATATTTTTTCAGCACTTTACGGTCGGGCACAGGCGGGCAGGTATCTGCCCCCAGATGTGTAGAAGCATATACTACGCTTTTGCGGTCGGGCATGATGTAGGCACAAGTAGTGCGCCCCTTGCCCGTACTCACTAAAGAATATTCAAACTTGTCATTAGCAGATTTTGGTAGTTTGGCATAAAATATCTGGTCGCAATTAAGCCCCTCTTTGGGGTTGGTACGCTGAAAAATGATGGCTTTACCATCGGGACCGAAGTAGGCCTCCGCATTATCTCCACCAAACGTTAACTGGCGTACATTCTTAAAGTGTTTTTCATCATCGTACAGCAATTTGCCTTCGTAGTTGGCAGGTGGGGTGTGTGTGCTATGTTGTGCAATAGTTGTGTTTATAAATGATATAATCAGTGTAATAACAGCTAGTAAACGGGAAATCATCATTAGAAGTATTGAATTTTGCGCGCAAAGGTACTGGCACTAAAGCTATATACTCACAAAAATGGCATTTGGATTGTCATAGTAGTGTAATGTATGTGGCTATGAGAATAGAAAAAGGCAGGTAAGTACCTGCCTTCTCTCATTCCTTTAATGTGTAAAAAACTAAAAACCTTGCTTGGCCACACCGTCTTTGATGGCTTGCAGGGCTTTGGCTTCACTTAGAATGGCCGCCATTTTGTTGCCTTTGCCATCATTACCGCTTGCCATGTAGCCACCGCGCGATGTTTTGGTTATAACGGCATCCTGCATCGGTACATTTTTTTCTTTAGTCTTGAGGCAGTATGCTTTTATCATTTTTGAGGTATCCATAATTCCAGATGTTTTTTTAATGGTTAGTAATACCTGAAAGTACAACTAAAATACAGGCTGTACCATAGTTGCGCCTGTTGTAAGGGTTTTGGTGGATATATTATGTTTTTTTGTGGATAAGTAGCGTTATCCAACTGTTACTGCCTCTCCCATCTTCACCCTGCCATTATCATTTATCAAACTGCAGGCTTCTATTTTAGGGTCGTGTTCAAAGAACAGCAGCCAGTTATTGTCGGCAGCTTCTTTTAGCAGTACGCGTTTTTCGTTCAGAGTATCCAAAGGGCGCATATCGTATGCCATTACCCAAGGCATAGATATATGCGCGGCGCTTGGCACCAGATCGGCACAAAACAGGATTGTTTGCCCGTTGTAGTTTATCTGGGGCAGCATCATATTGTCTGTATGGCCTTGCACATAGCGTATGCGTATGCCGGGTAACCATTCTTCACCATCGGGTGTTTCTACCCATTGCAGCCTGCCACTTTCCTGTATGGGCAGTATATTCTCTTTCAGGAAAGAGGCTTTTTCGCGTTCGTTGGGGGCAGTGGCGCTAGCCCAATGCGCTTTATTGCTCCAGTAAGTAGCGTTTGGAAATGCAGGTATGAGTTTGTCACCGTCACGTACTATGCTGCCACCACAGTGGTCGAAGTGCAGATGCGTTAGGAACACGTCTGTAATATCTGCATGGGTAAAGCCATATTTTGCCAGTGAGCTTGCTACTGTGTCTTCGCCATGCGGGTAGTAGTGGCCGAAGAATTTAGCATCCTGCTTATCGCCCATGCCGTTGTCTATCAGTATTTTTCTGTCACCTGTGTCTATCAGCAGGCAGCGCATAGCCCAGCTACACATATTGTTATCGTCTGCAGGATTTACCTTTTGCCACATACTCTTGGGTACGACACCGTGCATCGCTCCGCCATCCAGTTTGAAATAACCTGCTATGATTGTGTATAGTTTCATTAAATAACAGTTGATTGTAATTGTTCTTTTTTAGCACGATAAAGTGTTACCGCCAGCATAATACCGCCAAGGACAAAAAATGTAAGCACCGCCAATACAGAGTTGCGCATACTACCTGTCAGTTCTTCTATAAAGCCGAACGAGAACATGCCTATGACGATAGCCAGCTTTTCTGTAACGTCATAAAAGCTGAAAAATGATGCTGTATCTTTTGTTTCGGGCATCAGTTTGCTGTAGGTAGAGCGGCTGAGCGATTGAATGCCACCCATTACCATGCCAACGACAACCGCTATGCCATAAAAGTGCATTTCTGTTTGCATATAGTAGCCAAAAATGCAGACACCAATCCATATACAAACTACGCCTATCAACACTTTAATGTTGCCGAATATGCCTGAGAGCCTTGAAATAATCCATGCCCCCAAGATGGCTACTAACTGAATGATAACAACTGTAACGATGAGCTTAACAGCCGGTAATTGCAATACTTTATCGCCAAAATCTACAGCAACAATCATGATTGTTTGTACACCTACGCTGTATAGAAAAAATGCACCGAGATAATTGCGTAGTACATTCAGTTTTTTAACCTGTTGCCATACTTTTTTTAACTCATGAAACCCATTCATGAAAATATTGTACTCTGGGTGTTGCTCCATCGCTTTGCCTTTGGGCAAACCTTTGAATGATAGTTGGGCAAACCCTATCCACCATAAACCGACTAATAAAAATGTAATTAATACAGGTGTAGCACTGTCTTTATCCGGCCAGAAGGTTACTAATGCAAACCCAATCAGTTGCATTAGTACGCTGCCGATATAACCATAAGAAAAGCCTTTGGCGCTTAGTTTGTCTCTTTCTTCTTCCGTAGCTATTTCGGGTAGGTATGAGTTGTAAAAAACGAGGCTTGACCAAAACCCAATGGCTGCCAACATAAAGCATAGCAGTCCGTAACCGATATTGTCTTTGTTGAAAAAGAACATACCACAACAGGCAATGCTACCCATAGCACAGAAGAATTGCATAAATTTCTTCTTATTGCCTCTATAGTCTGCTATGGATGACAAGATCGGAGAGATGAATGCAATAATTAAAAAAGCAAAACCTAAGACATAATCTTTCAATGCTGTGTTGACAAACTTGTAGCCAAACAGTTCAACACCATCAGGATAATTCTTGACACCACTGACTGCATTGTAGTAAACAGGAAAGAAAGTTGTAGTTATAACAAGGTTATAAACACTGTTTGCCCAGTCGTACATGGCCCAAGCACGGTGTACACGTTTCTTATTTTGCTCCATGCTGTTAAGATAGTGAATAAGTTAATTGATTAACAAGCTAAACTATTACCAGGCATCACTTCATAGACATACTTCCACCTCCGAACTTAGCTTCGTAATCGTTGATGCTATGTTGTAGTATTTTTTTTGCAAGTCGTGCTCCCTGAAATTCTTCAATCTTTACAACCTTGTTTTCCAGCTTTTTGTACTCTTCAAAAAAGTGTCGTAGCTCTTCAATAAAATAGCTTGGCAGCTCGCTGATGTCATTTATGTGGGCCACGCTCATGTCTGTACTGCACACGGCTATGAGTTTATCATCAGCCTCGCCTTGGTCAAGCATCCGCATTACACCTATTATTTTGGCTTCTACTAAACAAAGTGGCTGCATTTCTATTTGTGAGAGTACTAAAATATCCAGCGGGTCTTTATCATCGCAATAGGTGCGGGGTATAAAACCATAGTTGGCAGGGTAGTATACAGAGGAGTACAGAACACGGTCTAATTTTAATAGCCCCGTTTCTTTGTCTAACTCGTACTTTGCTCTTGAGTTTTTGGGGATTTCTATGATAGCATTAACTGCTTCAGGTACATTTTCGCCGTAACTAACGGAGTGCCATGGATTGAAATTCATCTTATTGTCAATTTTTTGTTAGCAGACAGGTGTTTTTTTAGATTTTGTGCTGTTATAAAACACCTGAAATAAGCATATACAGCTATAGGCAAGCTGTTTTCTTAAACGTCACAAAGGTAAATGTTAAAATCATCAACAAGTGTTGGCGATTGCCTGAAAAAAGCAATATCTTGCCTCTCCCTTTCGTTTAAAGCGAGTGTAGAATCTTCTGAAAGCATTGCTTGTCACGGGTTTGTAAGGAGTATTAAGTTTGTGAGAAAAAATGAACCTCCAAGTTGTTTTTTTGAAGTGTACCTATATCTTTGCAGGCACACAAGGGATGTATTAAAATTATTAATCAACCAAAGTAAAAACTAATAAAAATCAGCATTATGGCAGAAGTAAAAGCAGCCGCAAAACCATCATCTCAAGCGGGCAAACCGAAGAATTCAAGCAACTTCATGACAAACCTTTTGGTGGTGGTAGCTTGTATTGCAGTGGCAGAACTGGTGTTCCATTTTGTATTCGGAGCGGCAGGTAATTTTAAAGATGCGGAAAAACACGTTCCTGCAAACGGTTTGGGAACTGTATACTCTGGTGGATGGGTTGTACCTATCCTTATGTCTAGTACGCTGATACTGATAGCTTTCTGCGTAGAACGCGCATTGACTATTGTTAAAGCAAAAGGTAAAATAAGCCCTGCTGAGTTTGTACGCAAAGTACAGTACCATCTGGCTAATAAAAATATTGACGCAGCATTGTCTGAGTGCGATAAACAAGCAGGTAGCGTAGGTAATGTTATGCGTGCAGGTTTGTTGAAATATCGTGAAATGACTAACAATCATGAATTGGCTACAGACCAAAAAGTACTGAGCATACAGAAAGAAGTAGAAGAAGCTACTGCGCTGGAATTGCCTATGTTGGAGAAGAATCTGGTGTTCCTTTCTACTATTGCATCAGTAGCTACGCTTCTCGGTCTGTTCGGTACAGTATTGGGTATGATACGTTCATTCGCCGCTATGGCAACTGCGGGTGCTCCGGATGCAGCTGCGTTGGCATCTGGTATCTCTGAAGCCCTGATTAACACAGCTATTGGTATCGGTACATCGTTCTTGGCAATTGTATGCTACAACTTCTTTACTACACTGATAGATGGTATCACTTTTGGTATTGACGAAAGCGGTTTCACACTGACACAAAGCTTCGCTTCTAACTACAAGTAATTTTTCTGAGTGGTTTTTTATGGAAAAGCCACCATTGAGAGTCTTATTACTAACAGTTGAAGAAAAATATTAAGAGATGCCAAAAGTAAAAATGCCAAGGAAGGGTACCACCGTAGATATGACTGCGATGTGTGATGTGGCGTTCCTGCTACTTACCTTCTTCATGCTGGCAACAAAATTTAAGCCCGAGGAACCAGTAATGGTTACCACACCCAATTCAATATCTGAAATTCCTTTGCCGGATAATGATATTCTGATGATAACTATTGATGATAAAGGCAGGCTTTTCTTTTCAATAGATAATCAGAAAGTCAGGAAAGAATTGATTGAAGATGTGAATGAGTACAAAAAACTGGGCCTTACAGAACAAGAAAAAACTGCGTTTGCATTAGGTGCTTCTGTTGGCGCACCATTCAATCAACTGAAGTCTTATCTGGCAGCCGATATAGAACAGCAAAAAGTGTTCGATAAAACGACTGCAGGCATACCTACAGATACAGTAGCAGACTCTGACCTCAATGAATTGGGTGCATGGATACGTATGGCGAGGAATACAAATCCTAAACTGCGTATTACTATAAAAGCTGACGGCAAAGCAGCGTATCCGGAAATCAAGAAAGTGATAAAAACGCTTGAAGGTTGGAAGATATTTAAGTTCAACCTGATTACGGGGCTGAAAGCAGTACCTCCGGGAACAGCAGCATTCGATATTAAGAATGGTGATGGTGCCGGTAAATAAAAGTAAATCTATTGCGAAGGCGATAGTAGAAATAATATTATTTAACTAAATAAAAGATATTCCATGGCTGAAATGGATACCTCCTCCCAAGGGGGGCATAAGAAAGGCCCGGGGGTCAAGAAAGGGAAGAAACTCTCTACACGTGTTGACCTGACGCCGATGGTGGATTTAGGCTTTTTGTTGATAACATTCTTCATGTTTACAACAACATTGTCGAAGCCGAAGACCATGCAGATAAATATGCCCTACAAAGAGGACAATATAAAAGAAGAAGACCAAACTAAAATAAAGGCGAGTACGGTTGTGACTGTTTTGCTGAGCAAGAGCCATCGTATTTACTATTATGAAGGTATTGGCGATGACGCAACCAAGCCACCAGAGGTGAAAGTAACTTACTTCAAACCCAAAGATGGCATCAGAGACGTGCTGATAAAGAAGAAAAAAGATGTTGAGGATTTGAAACGTAGTGGTGCCCTGGGTGCAAAAGACCAAGCTACCATTATCATAAAACCAGACATTACCAGCACATACGAAGACCTTGTGAACATACTTGATGAAATGAGTATAAACGACATAAGGGTATATGCAATAGTTGATATTACAGATGTAGATAAAGAATTCATTACCGCTACAGAACAGGCAAACGGGCTTTAGTGTAGTCGTTTTATGGAAAATTTCAAAAAATACATCTAACTAAAAAGATTGAATAAAATGGATATCAATAAAATACTCAAAAGCGACTACCTCGACATCCTGTTTGAGGGACGTAACAAAGCTTATGGTGGCTATGAGTTGCGCAAAAAGTATCCTGTACGTATGCGCAATGCGGGCATCATCGTTATCGGTGTGGTAGGTTTGATTGTATCCGGTTCATTGGTGGCGAGTGCATTGAAAAATAATGCTAAGAAAGAAGTTGCAATTATGAAAGAAGTGCAACTGGCTGAACCGCCACCGATAGACCCCAAAAAACCACCGCCACCGCCGCCACCGCCACCACCACCGCCGGTAAAGCCGACGGTTAAATTTACTCCTCCGGTTATTAAAAAGGACGAAGAGGTAAAAGAAGATGAGAAACCACCTGAACAAGAGGAACTGAAAGATGTAACATCTGGTCTCAAAACACAGGAAGGTGACCCCAATGGTATTGATGCAGGCTTGGTTGACAAACCAGGTACAGGTGTGGTAGAAGCGCCCGTGCAGGAAATCTTCAAGTATGTGGAGCAGATGCCGGAAGCACCTTACGATGTACAGGCATTTCTTTCAAAAAACCTGAAATACCCACCTGCTGCACAGGAAAATAATATCGAAGGTCGCGTGAATGTACAGTTTGTAGTAAACGAGGATGGCAGTATTTCTGATGCTAAAATAGTAGGTAAAAGAATAGGTTCAGGATGTGAAGAAGAAGCGATGCGTGTAGTGTCTAGTATGCCTAAATGGAAGCCAGGTAAACAAAATGGTCGCCCGGTAAAAGTGTACTACACACAGCCCATCACTTTCAGGATGGAGTAACGGTGTTAATCTGATAATGTTTTTATACAAGGCTATTTCTCTGTAAATAGCCTTTTTTCTTTTTGTATATATTATCAAAGATTTAAGAAAGCAGTATAGTGCAAACTGAGTTAATAGGTATTACTTTTGCTGCACATTAATCAACATCAAGGCAATGAAAAATCTTTCAACAATACTCAGCATACTGGCTTTAGCAGGCGTTGCAACCTTGTTTTTTATGAAGCAAGACAGTGGTAAGCCAACACAAGGTAGTGCCACGGTAAATACTACTGCTACTACCAAAATAGCATATGTAAACATAGATACTTTAGAGTCGAAGTACGAATATCTTAAAGACCAACGCAAAAAATTTGAAGCCAGGCAAGAAGCTATGAAAGGCGAATTGGAACGTAGTGCCCAGCAATTACAAAATGATTATGCAGCTGCACAGCGCAAAGCTCAAGCAGGTACAATGACAGAAGCCGAGCAGCAAAGTATAGGCAAACGCTTGATGCAGATGGAGCAGAGCCTGAAGACAAGGGAGGAAGCCCTGACGGTACAGTTGATGAAAGAACAAGAGGAGTTTAATAAAACACTTCAGGAACAATTAGACAAAGTATTAGCAGAATACAATAAAGACAAACGCTACGATTACATATTGTCTTACACTAAAAACGGCACAATTATGTATGCCGATAAGGCTTTAGACATTACCGAAGATGTAATAAAAGCCATGAATGAAGCCGCTAAAAGTATTCCACAGCCTGCAGAGAAGAAAAAATAAGTAGTATTTTTCTGAAAATAACTGCTGCTTGGAAAACAAGTCTTCTTTTCAACGTTCGCTGACATTAACAGATGGGGCACTATTGGTGATAGGCTCCATGATAGGTTCAGGTATATTTATTGTTAGTGCTGATATTGCCCGCAATGTAGGCAGTGCCGGTTGGTTGGTGGTGGTTTGGTTGGTGTCAGGGTTCATTACCCTTTCTGCCGCACTGAGCTATGGCGAACTAAGTGGTATGTACCCACAAGCGGGGGGGCAGTATGTATATTTGAGAGAGGCTTTTGGAAAAATGTATGGCTTTCTCTACGGTTGGGCATTCTTTGCTGTGATACAAACAGGTACTATAGCTGCAGTAGGTGTAGGCTTTGGAAAGTTTACAGGTTACTTGCTACCGGGCCTTGGTGAGGAAAATATATTAATAGGCCCAATGAAGTTGGGGCCCATCAGCGACTTTAAAATAACCGCAGCACAGCTTACAGGTTTAGCCACCATTGTATTACTTACCTATATCAATACACGCGGCGTGAAAAATGCCAAGTGGATACAGTTCATCTTTACAAGTGCCAAAATACTGGCTATGGCAGCATTGGTAGTATTTGGTTTTGCATTGGTAAACGATGGAAGTATTTGGACGGCCAACTGGACAGATGCATGGTTTGCTAAAAAGATAACAAGTAGTGCGGAAGTAATCAGCCATGAGAGCCTGTCGGGCATGGGGCTGGTGGCTGCCTTGTGTGTAGCGATGGTAGGTGCGTTATTTTCGAGCGATGCGTGGAATAATGTAACATTTATAGCAGGAGAAATAAAAAAGCCGGAGCGCAACATTGGGTTAAGTTTATTCATAGGTACTGTAGTAGTAACGCTGTTATACGTGTCTATGAACTTTATGTATCTGAATGTGATGAGCATCAGCGAGATTGCTAATGCCCCGTCTGACAGGGTAGCACTGGCAGCAGCATTGAAGATATTTGGAGCAGCAGGTACTACCATCATTGCATTGCTGATAATGGTATCTACATTCGGGTGTAACAACGGTTTGATACTGTCTGGCGCAAGGGTGTATTACACGATGGCTAAAGACGGATTGTTTCTACCGGCAGCAGGCAAGCTGAATGATAAGGGCGTACCTGCCAAAGCATTGTGGATGCAATGTATATGGGCTTGTGTATTGTGCCTTAGCGGGCAGTACGGCAATTTGCTCGACTTCATCATCTTTACAGTATTGCTTTTTTATGCGCTTACCATCGCGGGTATCTTCAGGCTACGCAAAACACAACCCAATATGCCGAGGCCATACAAGGCATTTGGCTATCCGGTAATCCCATTGATTTATATTTTCCTTGCATCATTTATATGTGTGGTGCTGTTGAAATATAAGCCCATATATACATGGCCTGGTTTAGGCATTGCATTATCAGGCATCCCGGTATATTACTATCTGAATAAGAGGAATCAAAAGAAAAATGGATAAACAAACACTGCATAAGCTGTTTGATGATATGCAACAACTGCACGTTGTTGTGATAGGGGATGTAATGCTGGATAACTACAGGTGGGGCGTGATAGAGCGCATGTCGCCCGAAGCGCCAGTGCCGATAGTTACTGTAAATAAAAGAGATAACCGCTTGGGTGGTGCAGCCAATGTGGCGTTGAATTGTATAGCATTAGGTACAAAAGTTACACTTGCCAGCATAGTGGGCGATGATAATGATGGTAGTATTTTAGAACAATTAGCCAATGATGCAGGGATTGATACTACTTTGTTGGTAAAAAGCCATCACCGTCCTACCACTACCAAAACGCGCGTAATAGTAGATGATAAGCATATGATGCGGCTAGATGAAGAAGTGTGTGATGACTTAACAACAGAAGAAGAGCACCCGTTTATAGATATGGTGATGCGCTACCTGCAAATAGAAAAACCACAGGTAGTGATATTTGAAGACTATAATAAAGGCGTGTTGAAAGAAAACGTGATACATAAAATAGTGCAACATTGTAATCATTTAGGTATCATAACAGCAGTTGATCCGAAGAAAAAGAACTTTCTGGCGTATAAAGGAGTAACCATCTTTAAGCCCAATCTGAAAGAAGTAAGAGAGGGATTGGATTTGGAAGTTGTAAATGTTGATAAAGATGAATTAGATGCTGTACATACTGTACTGCAAGAGGCATTGCAGCATAGTATAACATTCGTCACTTTATCTGAAAAAGGAGTTTATTACAACGATGGTAAATCTGCATTGATACCTACACATAAGCGTGATATAAAAGACGTGAGCGGAGCGGGAGACACAGTTATTGCTACTGCATCTGTTACCTATACACTTACCAAAGATGCACACCTGATGGCTGAAATATCAAATCTGGCAGGGGGGCTTGTTTGTGAGTATGTTGGCGTTGTACCAATAGATAAAGATTTGTTATTATCAGCTTGCGAGGCATATATTGTCTGATATTGAGTGACTTTTTATCTTGATTTTTATTTATATTGCAGTATATACACTCACAAAAAAATTGAATATTGACTTATGAAACTCGGTACAAAAATCGGGGTAATGGTAATTGCTGCTGCCTTGTTTGCATCTGCTTGTAAAAAAGACAAGGACGATAATAATGTAACACCTGCACCTGTAAAAACGAAAAGAGATCATCTTGTAGAAGGTAAATGGCAGATTACTTCTATGCCAACCAGTTATACAGCTTTCGGATTTACACAAGAAGCAAACCTCTATGATTCGCTGGATGCATGTGAAAAGGACAATTTTGCCACATTTGCTTCTTCCGGCAAAGTGTTAGAAGATGAAGGTGCTACGAAATGTTCTTCTTCAGACCCGCAAGTAGATAGCGCATCAACTTGGTCGCTAAACGGAGATTATACAAAAATGACGTATGCGGCAAGCGGCACATTTGACGTACAAGAGCTGACAGAAACTTCAATGAAACTGTATCAATCAAGAGATACGTCAATAGCTGGTTTCCCAGTTAGCTATAAAACAACTATTATATTTAAGAACATTAAATAGTGCTTGTTAAGGAATAAAGTACATGGGGGCATTTGCCCCCTTATTTATTTAACGACAATCTGTAATTTCATAGCCATTTTACTTGCATGAAGCAGTACCCCATTCACCGAGCATTAAAGCATTTTTTCGGCTATGATAATTTTCGCCTTAACCAGCAGTCTATTATAGAGGCTGTGTTGAATGGGAAAGACGTAATGGCTATCATGCCCACAGGTGGCGGTAAGTCAATTTGCTATCAATTACCTGCTGTATTGCTTGATGGATTGACGATAGTCATATCGCCGCTGATAGCATTGATGAAAGACCAGGTAGATGCATTGCAGGCCAATGGTATACGTGCTGCGTTCTTAAATTCTACACTCAGTAATACAGAACAGAATCATATCATTACAGCCGTAAGAAACGGTGAGATAAAGCTCCTGTACCTTGCACCGGAAAGGTTATTTGCCGGTGGTATGCAATTTGTCGACTTTCTACGCACATTGCCTTGCAACCTATTTGCTATAGATGAGGCACACTGTATATCGCAATGGGGGCATGATTTTCGGCCGGAGTATTTAGGGCTTTCAGCATTAAAGCAACATTTCCCAACTGTGCCGGTTATAGCCTTAACGGCCAGTGCAGACACCATCACGCAAAAAGATATAGTAGATAAACTGGCACTGCAACAGCCACAGATCTTTATCTCATCCTTCAACCGTGCAAATATCAGTTATTATATACAGCCCAAACAAAAAGCTTTTGAGCAGATATTGCACTACTTAGATAAACACCGAAACGATAGCGGTATTATTTATACATTGTCGAGGGCTAGTACAGAGAGCATTGCAGCCAAACTAAAAGAAGCAGGTTATGATGCTGCATATTATCACGCAGGTATGGGCAACGATGAGCGTGCCAAAGTGCAAGAAGCATTTCAGAAAGACAAGGTTAAAATCATTGTAGCTACTATAGCTTTTGGTATGGGTATAGACAAACCCAACGTACGTTTTGTATTGCATTACGATGTGTCAAAGAATATGGAAAGCTATTATCAGGAAACAGGGCGTGCAGGCAGGGATGGGCTTAATAGTGATGCTATACTCTATTACTCTTCGGGTGATATTGGTAAACTGATGCGTTTTATAAAAGTAGAGGGCAATGCAGAACAAACCAATGTGATGAAAAAGAAGCTGCTGCAAATGAAAGATTTTGCAGAGCATGATGGTTGCCGAAGGCAATATATACTGCAATATTTTGGAGAGCGTGCGCCTGCGTATTGCGGAAGCTGTGATTATTGCTTAAGCAATCTCGAACATCGCAATGCAACAGTTGAGGCACAAAAGTTATTGTCAGCCGTGACAAGAACAGGTGAGCGATATGGCGCGGACTACCTGATAGATTTTTTGCGAGGCTCTCATAGTGCCAAGATAATACCTGCTCATAAGGATATAAAAACATACGGTATAGGTAAAGATTTAAAGAAAGAAGAATGGCAGGTGATAGTGAAACAGATGCTGCAACAGCGACTGGTAGATGTGGAAAATACAGCATACCCATCACTGAAACTGAACGAAACCAGTCGCCGCATATTGCGTGGCGAGTTGGAGGTAACGCTGGTAATGAAGAAACCTAAAGAAGAAACCATAAGCACTGGCACGGCGCAGCAACACCACCCAGACTTATTGCAAGAGCTGAAAGAAGTGCGACGCGAAATAGCTGAACAGGAAAATGTACCTGCTTACATCATTGTAGGTGATAACACCTTGTTGGATATGGCAACATACCTGCCATTGAGTTTTGATGGCTTACGCCGCATATCTGGTTTTGGCGATTACAAAGTAAGCAAGTATGGGCCTGCATTTATCAAAGTATTGCAGCAATATGCAGCTACGAATAATTTAGAAACCAAAATACAACTGAAAGTACCCAAACGTGAGCGTGCGGTAAAACCTGATAAACCTGCTATAAACAATACACAACGCACAAGCTTTGATTTGTTTAAAGAGGGTTATGATATTGCAGACATCGCGGCCAAGCGCGGCATGGCTGTTAGTACTATAGAAAACCACCTGATGCCATTTATAACAAATGGTGAGCTGAATGCAGCGAAACTGATAGGTAAAGAAAAGTTGGATACGATTGTTTCATTGATAAAACAAACCGGGCATATCAGTGCATCTAAACCAATCAAAGATTTACTGCCAGAAGAATATACTTATGGAGACATCAGGATAGCACAGGCACATTACCAGTGGATGAAAGATGCGTAATGTTTAGCTGTTAATTACTTTCTGCTTTTCTAAAAAATCTTCCCATTCTTTCAGCTTGCCGTTTTTCAATACGCGGGGGAATTTATTCATTGCACCATCTTTGCCAATGGACTTCATGTAGTCGTAAAAAGTATCGTTGGGCAGTAGCTCTACAAATACTTCTTTCAGTGCCGATGTACGCTCTACAGCATAGTCATCATTTATTTCGCACAGGGTTTCATCAATGATGGCACGTACTTGTGCAGCATCTACGTTAGGGTCATCGCAACCAATGTACCAACGATGAGCGAACAGATTTTCATATTTAAAACCAGCTACTGCAAACTCACGAATAGTAATACCCATTTTACGTGATACAGTATCAACTGCTTTATTCATGTTGTCAACCGACATATGCTCGCCGCACAGGCTAAGGAATTGTTTCGTGCGCCCTACAATAGCTATCTCACCCTCTTTGGCATCTGTAAAGCGTACTACGTCACCTATATAGTAACGCCACGCACCAGCGCAGGTGCTCAACATCACGGCGTATTCCGTTTGTTCATCTACTTCATGTATAAGGTACGATGTCGGATTCTGCTTAGGGTTGCCATCTTCATCAAAGTTTTCAGCAGTAAAGGGTACAAACTCATAGAATATACCTGCATTCAGTACCAGCTTTATGCCATGGTCTCCCGGACGAGCCTTGAAGCCGAAAGAACCCTCAGATGCCATATACGTTTCAATAAACTCTATCGGGCGGCCAAGCAGTTTTTTAAAGCTCTCTTTGTATGGCTCAAATGATACACCACCATGAATATAAATACTCAGGTTGGGCCATATCTCATGTATGTGTTTTACCTTATGGTATTTTATTACCTCCTCCAATACTATCTGTACCCATGCAGGTACACCACATACAGTGCCTACATCCCATTGCGGTGCTTTGCGAATGATAAGTTTGATGCGGTCTTCCCACTTGGGGCGTTTCGATATTTTCTGTCCAGGTTTGTAGAAAAAGTTCGACATCCAACGTGGCATATTTTTGGCACTTATGCCACTCATATCACCCTCATAATAATCACCTTTTTCGAACAGGGAGGTTGTGCCGCCTAACATTAATATACCTTTCTGGAAAGCAACAGGCGGAATGTTGAAATCCGTCATACTGTATAGTTGTTTGAAGCCTACTTTTTTGGTAGATTTCAACATATCGTTGGTAACAGGTATGTGTTTGCTTGCAGATTCAGACGTACCGGAACTCAATGCGAAGTATTTGACCTTGCCGGGCCATGTTACATTCTCCTCGCCAAGCTGGCAGCGGTGCCACCAACGCTCGTGCATTTCATTATATGTATGCACGGGTACGCGAGTTTTGTAGGCTTTTACAAAATCTACTTCTTTGCTTAATATATCGCCAAAACCGTAATGTTTTCCAAATGATGTGTATTGACCTCTTTCAAGCAGCTGGCGTAGTGTATGCCTTTGGTATGAATATGGTGAAGCAACCGGGAGTTTGAACTTTTTCCGAACCTCTAACGACCTAGCAATAAGATTTCC
>CALESY010000124.1 GCA_937919945.1 uncultured Chitinophagaceae bacterium
AGTTTTTTATGAATGAATTTGCCACACCTATAGATAAGTTTCAGGAAGATGAAGTGAAGCAGCAGCTACGCAAGCTCACCTATCCTTTCCTGCTACGCCGTACTAAAGAGCAGGTAGCTAAAGACCTGCCCGAAAAAATAGAGATGATACTGTACTGCGAAATGGGTACAGAACAACGTAAGATATACGATGCCTACCGCAATACATATCGTGAGCAGATAATGGGCATGATAGAGGAGCGTGGCGTAGAGCGTAGTACGATGCATATATTGCAAGGGCTTACCCGCTTGCGGCAGATATGTGATTCGCCTGCGATACTGAATGAGGCTGAGCGTTTTCATAACTACAGTGTAAAACTGGATGAACTGACGCGCGAAATAGATGAGAATGTGGGCAAACACAAAGCACTCATCTTCTCTCAATTCCTGGGTATGTTGGGGCTGATACGCAAAGAACTGGAAGCCAAGAATATACCTTATGTGTATTTTGACGGCAGCAGCAGTGCTACAGAGCGTGAGAAAGCTATACAGGAGTTTCAAAATAACCCCGATTGCAGGGTATTCCTCATATCGCTGAAAGCAGGTGGTATAGGCCTTAACCTGACCGCTGCCGACTATGTATACATCGTTGACCCATGGTGGAACCCCGCTGTAGAGCAGCAAGCTATAGACCGTACGCACCGCATCGGGCAAACGAAAAATATATTTGCCTACAGACTGATATGCAAAGACACCATTGAAGAAAAGATGCTGATATTGCAAGAGCGCAAACGCGCCCTTGCAAGTGAATTAGTATCTGATGATAACGCTTTCCTCAAACGCTTGACAAAAGAAGATATAGCGTATCTGTTGAGTTAGTTTTTTCGAGCATATACATACTCTGCAAAGCCTAAAACATCCCAAAATATATTGGCATGTAAACGCTTGCCACGTAGCCAGAAACTGAGTATGCGTAGTGGCATGAGCAGTATATAAAACCAACTGCGTCGCATACCTTTTGATAGCACCGAGAATCCATTTCTGCTGAGTATATCACCTATCTCGTTGTAAGAATAGATGCGTACATGTGTTGGGTCGTCATAATAATTAAGAGTACCATACATAGATGGCAGCTTAGTACTTTGTTTGCCCGGGTATTCAATATAAATATAACCTCCTGCTTTCAGTTTTTTTGTTAATCCTGCAAGGACATCTTCACCATTATGCAGATGTTCGATTATATGCGCCATATT
This sequence comes from uncultured Chitinophagaceae bacterium, assembly GCA_937919945.1. Classification (GTDB taxonomy): domain Bacteria; phylum Bacteroidota; class Bacteroidia; order Chitinophagales; family Chitinophagaceae; genus Polluticoccus. Next base: position 1,232 of record CALESY010000124.1, read on the forward strand.
GATGTAGTCGAAGTAATTGTCCGGTATACTACTAAACTCCAACTTTGTTAGGTCCATTTCGTAAAAACCCTTTAATGCGGTTTCATCAGCTATGTTATATGCATAATCTTTATTCAGATCTACGCCGTGATACTCGCAATTAGGGAATGTAGTAGTTGTTTTTGATGGTGAATGGTTGCCAGCTCCCACATCAAGTAATGTAAAGCGTTTATCCCCAACAGCCTTATTCAAAAAATAGAATTTAGGTGTACGGGTAGCAAGAAATTTTTGTATAAAAGATGCCATCTGAAGCCGTGAAGTTAAATGATAATATCTGAATAAAATAAGGCGCAAATGTTGCGCCTTATTTTGCTAATATATGCTATTTACTGTTTTTCACGTAGTTATCTAACTGCTTGCAAGTAGCAAATTCGGAGGCAATCTTTACATAATAAGTAGGCGATTTTTCGGCTACCCAATCCAGTAGTTTTTTCGATTTCTTTTGTTGCAGGGCTATATCCTGAATACGTGCATAGTCATCTATCAGGTTGGCTTTATGTGGTTTGGTGATGTTTTTCATATACACTATGCGGCAAGATTTGTCTCCACGTCCGTTATCAAACACCTGTGGCTGAGAGTAGCTGCCTACTTTCATAGTGTCTATCATCAATGCGATGGCTGGATCCAGCTTTTCTATTTCCATGAGTGAGGAGTTGGTTTGCGCATCGAGTATCATACCACCAGTACGTGTACTCATTTCATCTTGAGAATACTTACCCACTGCTTCCTGAAAAGAGTATTTGCCCGCAATCAGTTCAGAGCGTATACTATCCAGTTTCAGGAAAGCTGCTTTATAGTCTGCTGATGTGTGTTCAGGTTTTATAAGTATATGCCTTACGTCTGCTTCATCGCCGCGACGTTTCACCATTTGTATAATATGGTAACCGAATTGTGTTTTCACAATTGGTGACACTTCTCCGTTCTGCAATTTGAAAGTGGCGGCTACAAACTCTGGAGCCCATCCACCACCTTTACGGCTCACGCCATCATAGCGCCCGCCATTATCACGGCTGCCTGGGTCGTCGCTATTCATGCTGGCCATCATTTCAAAATCTTTTTTATTTTCAACGATATCTTTACGTATTCCATCCAGCTTATTGCGTGCGTACAAGTCAAGTTCGGGGTTCGTAGGTGGGTTGATTACTATTTGTCCCATCTCAACCATTGCCGGAAAGTAAGGCAGGCTATCTGTCGGTATAGTATTGAAAAAAGCCCTTACCTCTGCAGGTGTTATTTTCACGCTCTGCAGCAATTGTCCCTGTACACGTTCCGCCATCATATTCTCACGCGTCATATCGCGGTAGCTTTCTTTTAGTTGAAAGATGGTTTTGCCTGATACTTCTTCCAACTTTTCTTTAGAGCCGAGCATACCAACAAAATAGCGTACTCTGTTATCCAGTGCAGCTTCTACATCTTCTTCGCTTACCACAACACTATCACGCTCTGCATGTTCCACCAGCATTTTTTGCAGTATCATTTGTTCCATTATCTCGCATCGCAATGCAGCCTCGTCTGCTTCCGGTGTGTTTTGAAGGGCAGATGCTACCTGAGCATCCACTTCAGACTGCAGTATAATACGGTTTTTGCCCACCACTGCAGCTACCTTATCCAGTACCTGTGCATTGGCTTTATTACCAAGCAGTGTAGTTAGCAATACCATTGCTGTACAAAATGCCCTATATATGTATCGGTTATTCATTATTGGTTTTCTCTGAAAGTCTTCAAAAATAAGCAGCCAAACGTTAAGGTTTTTATATTAAAATCCTTTGTATAGCCGCTTTATTATCCTTATTTCTTCTTTTTCTTTTTACCATCAACTCCTTCCGCTTGCAAGAATATGCCCTTTACTGCTTTATCATTATAAAAATCGGCAGCAGTAGGGCGGTAGGGGTGTTCATTAAGCCATTGCTCTATTTTAGGCATTGCATCACCATGAAACTTCGTCCATGCTTCAAACTGTTGCGGGTTGTCTATATGCCCGAACACCCATTGATTATATATGTCAAAATAGCCATTGCGGAGCATATCTTCCATACGGGTAAACATGCTGAATGGATATCGCTTGATGTAAGTACGCTGCCATTCTATAATAAAGCGTGTGCGCAGCATTATCAGGTTTTCGACGTTAATACCATCGCTAACAATGGGTGATAGTTTTAGATAAATATTATAGGCTGCCATTTCAAACCCTGACAACGTTTGTGTATTGGTAGACGCACCTTTGTACTTGGGTACGTTTGCCTGCCCCATACGGTCGTACAGACGCATATATGCACCCAGCAACATGTCTTTTGTTTCTTCTGCTCTTGGTGTATGTTGCTCTATATTCAGGAAAATCTCTGCATATATTACCGCCCACAACGGCTTGCTGGTACCCATATACAAGCGTGCAGCCTCGTAATAACTCATATGGTAGGCAGGGTCTTGTTGTATGGCTGTAAGCCATGTAGCAAGTGCAGTTTCTACGTCTCCTTCCTGTTCCGTTTGTTTAGCCAACTGGTTGTATAATATACCTGAATGCGGATATCGTCTTATTGCGTCTTGCAGTAATAGTTTAGCTTTTTTGCTCTCGTTTTTAGCAAGATAACAAGCAGCGGCAGTTTGGTAAGCTTGGTCGTCGGCTTCGCCACTCTTCAGTATAGGGTCAAGTGTAGAAAGGGCTTCATCGATCTCTGAAGTTAAATATTGAGCGTGAGCTAGGTCGCGGTATAGTATCATTTTTTCAGGTGCCAGTTGGATGGCTTGCTTGTAGGTGATAATGGCCTGCTTCAAGTTGCCACTCATCATCTGCTCACGGGCATTATGGTACATCTGTTCCACCTCGGGCGATGGCCATTGATCCTGTGCTATGCCTGTAAGGGGCAGCAGGCAAACAAATAATATATTTATTAATCTTTTCAGCATTATAAAAACCAGCGCGAAAGTACGCTGAAAAACGCGGTGAAGTAATAAAAAATGCCATAGAATATATATTTATACTGCTTGTTTAACATATTATTATTGAAAGCTGTTATTGAATGAAATGATTTTGGTGTTAATTTGTATAGGTGAGAATGATTGTCACATATATTTTTTTACTCATATTCAGCTTTCAGGTGTTCCCTGTCAAGCAGTTAGGTCAACTGCTATATAAAATGCAAATGACAGAAGAGTTATATGATGCTGACGGTAAAGCTGATGAAAACGAGCCAGAAAAGCAGGTGTTAAGTAGCTGTAATAAGTTACATATTATTTACATCAGTAAATCGCAGTATTACAATCATATTATCTCTATTGCTATTCATTTTACTGAAATAATACCGGCATCTTACGTGTCAGACTTATTTAGTCCTCCACCCAATTTGCAAGTGTAAGTACCAGCATAATATCATACTGTTTGTATGGTTATTTTTAATGAATCTCCCCCCAAGTAATGAATATACAAAACAGCAACTTTTTTGCTAACATCAGATATGATGCAGTATCTGGTATTATTGTCTTTCTTATAACCCAACTCTTCTGTCTTAGCATGGCGCTGGTATCAGGCGCATTTCTTTTCTCCGCTATAGTAGCAGGTATTACAGAAGATACCTTTATTGGGTTTTCAAATGGTTTTCAACCAAGTATTATCAGTGCTTTTGCATGTGGTGCTGGTGGGTAATAAGCTAAGAAAAAACTGATATACAATAATTAAATTCATTTATTAAAAATAAACTATAATGGAATCGTACAATAGATTATTAGAACACAACAAGAAATGGTCAGCCGAACATATAGAAAAAGATCCTGAGTTTTTTGAACGGCTGAAGAATGCGCAGCACCCCGAATTTCTATGGATAGGTTGTAGTGATAGCCGTGTGCCGCCCAATCTGATAACAGGTACTGAGCCCGGTGAAATATTCATACACCGCAATGTGGCCAATATGGTGGTGCATACTGATATTAACCTGCTGAGTGTATTGGAATATGCCGTTAACGTATTGCATGTTAAGCATATCATAGTATGCGGGCATTATGGTTGTGGTGGTGTAAAAGCTGCTATGGGCAATCATAGCTATGGTATTATCAACAAATGGTTGCGAAATATTAAAGACGTATACCGTATACACCGTAACGAAATTGATGGACAGCCGGATGAAGATAAAGCACTGAATAAATTGATAGAGTTGAATGTAGTGGAACAAGTAATGAATCTTGCTAAAACATCCATTGTTCAAAAGTCGTGGAAAGACCATGAAAGCCCTCACTTGCATGGTTGGGTATATGGGCTTGCAGATGGGTTGATAAAACCAATACTGGAAATTCCACCTCATACTCACTTGGATGACATTTATGAATTTGACAATTTGTAAAAAAACTAGCAGCTTTTGCAACTATTTTGATATTGGCTTGTTGTTATTATTAGTGAGAAATGCATATCAGACTTTATGCTAAGGGGGCTTAAGACTGAAAAAAAGCTACTACTTATGTAGTGGCTTTTGTTATTTTATCAATCGCACTTGTAAACTTCTATCAAGCAAATATTGTCCTGTATTGGATTAATGTATTATTTCACGAATAATTACATGATTGTTTTGGTTTATATGTAGCTGTTTTGCTTGGTGCATACAGTCCAAATTCAAAAACAAAACCTACCTTTGCGGCGCAATGCAAATAGAAGTATTAAAGTCGAAAATACACCATGTAAAGATTACGGAAGCTAATCTCAACTACATCGGTAGTATTACGATAGACGAAGACCTGATGGATGCCGCTAACCTCATAGAAAATGAGAAGGTGCAGGTTTTGAGTATGGATAATGGTGCACGCCTTGAAACCTACGTGATAAAAGGCAAGCGTGGCAGTGGTATGATTTGCATGAACGGCCCAGCAGCACATCGGATAGCTGTAGGCCACACTGTCATTGTTATATCTTACGCGCATATGGATTTTGAGTTGGCAAAGCAATACAAGCCCGCCATCATCTTCCCCAAAGAGGGTAATAAACTATAATCATTATCTTTAGCTGGTATGAAGAAAAAGACCCTGCTCACAGCGTTGCAATACGTTATCTTTCTGGGGCTGGGTGTTGGCATCATCTGGTGGATGTTCAGCAAAATGACACCTGAGCAAATAGATGTGATGCTGGGTTCTATCAAGCAAACAAGGCTACTGTATCTGGTTCCCATTTTCATTGCAGGTTTTTTATCTCACTACTTCAGGGCATTAAGGTGGAAGTTGATGCTGGAGCCAATGGATATTCGCCCATCTACAACCAATACCTTCTTCGCCGTGATGATTGGTTATATCACCAACCTAGTATTGCCTCGCGCAGGCGAGGTAGCCAAGTGTACCGTATTGGCGCGTTACGAAAAAGTACCTGCTGATAAAATGATAGGAACTATCGTTGCAGAAAGAGCTTTTGATGTGGTATGCCTCGGTATTATTACGCTGTTAGCTTTTGTGCTGGAAGCTGATGTGATAGGGCAGATGCTCAACGATACATTCGGTGGCATGGCAGGTAATACATCATTACTCATATTATTATTGGTAGCGGCCGTAGGTGGTATAGGCTCAGTAGCTTTTGTATATATACGTTACAAAGAATCTAAAATAGGTAAGTTCATAGGTGGCTTGTTGCAAGGCGTTATGTCTATACTGCAACTGCGTAAGCGTGGCATGTTTCTGCTCTATACTGCGCTGATATGGGGTATGTATTGGTTTCTGGTAGTGCTGGGCTTCTGGGCTATGCCTGCCGTGGAGCATCTGGGTTTATCTGTAGCATTGGTAGTGCTTATAGTAGGCAGCGTAGGTATTATAGCCACTCCTGGAGGTATAGGTGCATATCCTGCATTAGTTGCACAGGCATTAGCAGTATATGGTATAGATGCTAAAACGCATGGTCAAGCATTCGGTTGGGTATCTTGGACTGTACAAATGGGTATCGTGGTTATACTTGGTGTTTTATCTATTATACTGTTGCCGATAGTCAATAAAAAAATACAGGATGGAAAAGATACAGTGGATAGAGCGTAAGATAATAAGCGACAGAGATAATTTGCTACGCCAAGCCAATACATGGCGCGCTACTGGCAAAAAAATAGTATTCACCAACGGTTGCTTTGATATACTGCATCACGGGCATTTCGATTTATTGGCACGTGCTGCTGATATGGGTAATGTACTGATAGTGGGGCTGAATACAGATGCATCTGTAAAACGCCTGAAAGGTAATGACCGCCCCATAATACATGAGCAAGACAGGCTTTTTCAAATAGCATCGCTGCTGTGTGTAGATGCCGTATGTTTGTTTGACGAAGACACTCCAGAACTACTTATACAAACTATCCGCCCGGATGTACTGGTGAAAGGTGGTGACTATACCATAAATACCATCGTTGGTGCAACTTTTGTAAATAGCTACGGCGGCAGTGTACAAGTAGTACCTTTTGTACAAGGATACTCTACCACAGGGCTGATAGCGAATATTAAGAAATTGTAAAATCTGCTTTTACTATCTTCATGCAACAGGTAATGCAGGGCATCAACTATTACTTTTGCCCATGCTTAAATTGCCCGTTAGAATGAAGAATGTGAAACAGACTATTGTAAGAGATATAAGCTGGTTGTCTTTCAATGCAAGGGTATTGCAGGAGGCAAAAGATACGTCTAACCACATCTATGACCGCCTTCGTTTTTTAGGCATTTTTTCTAACAACCTCGATGAGTTTTTTCGTGTACGTGTAGCAACGCTCAACCGTATGTTGCGTATAGGTAAAGTAGCACGTATACATCTGGAAACAAACCCAGAAAAAATACTCTCGCAGATACAGCAAGTTGTCATAAGCCAGCAGGCAGAGTTTGACGCTATCTATACCGATGTGATAAAGGAACTGGACAGGAAAAACATCTTTATCAAAAACGAAAAGCAACTAACCAAAGCACAGAAAGAATTTATCAGCACTTATTTTGATGAGCAGGTACGCACACAGATAGTGCCGCTGATGATAGAGAGTATACCGCATATTCCCCTGTTGCGCGATAAGTCTATATACCTTGCCTGTGTATTGGGCGATGTAAAGAACCCTATGTTGCAACGCTATGCGCTGATAGAAATACCGTCTAAAGTATTGCCCCGCTTTGTGATACTGCCATCAGATGGAAAGAATAAAGACATTATCCTGCTCGAAGATATTATCCGCTTCAATCTGCCCAACCTCTTTGCACCATTTGGTTTCAACAGGTTTTTGGGCTACATCATCAAAGTAACGCGCGATGCTGAACTGGAAATGGATAATGATGTAAATACCAACCTGATAGATGAGTTGGAAAAAGGATTGAAAAACAGGAAGAAAGGCCGTGCCACACGTTTTGTGTTCGACAGGCATATAGATGCCAACCTGCTCGATTATCTCATTAAGCGCTTAAACCTTTCAAAGAAAGACAACCTGATACCCGGTGGGCGTATTCATAATTTCAAAGACTTTATGAATTTTCCTGCACAGGTGTTTACAGACCTCAAGCAGCGCGCCAAGCCGTTTGTACACCCGCTACTGAAGCAACCATGCCGTATAATGGAAGTAATAGACAAGCGCGATGTGATGCTGCACATGCCTTACCATTCATTCGACTCTATTATAGACCTGCTGCGTGAGGCTGCCATTGACCCTTTTGTACAGAGCATTAAGATAACGGCATACAGGCTTGCAAAAGACTCTAAAGTCATCAACGCCTTGCTGAATGCGGTACGCAATGGTAAGGCTGTAACGGTGATGATAGAATTGCGTGCAAGATTTGACGAAGAAGCCAACCTGCAATGGAAAAAGCGCTTGGAAGAAGAAGGTGTCAAAGTGGTACTGGGGCTGCCCAATATGAAAGTACATGGCAAACTTTGCATCATCAAAAAAAGAGAGTTTAATAAAACAAAACAATACGGTTTTGTATCCACAGGGAACTTCAACGAGGGAACAGCTAAGTATTACGGCGATCATTGCCTGCTGACAACCAACCGAAGTATACTGGCAGATATCAATAGGGTATTTACATTTCTAGAAGCTGCACAACCCAAACTGGAAAGCCTGAAGAGCTGTACTACATTGCCCATAGCACCAACCAATATGCGAAAGTTTTTTGGTGATATGATAGCCAAAGAAATAAAATCCGCTAAAAAAGGTAAGCCTGCATCTATCATCATCAAATCAAACAGCCTTGTAGACCAGATACTTATCAGCAAGCTATATGACGCTGCTAAAGCAGGAGTAGATGTAAAGCTGATAATACGTGGCAGCTGTTGTGCTTACACGCAAAATAAATCTTTCAAAGAGCCAATTAAAGCCATCAGTATAATAGACGAATACCTGGAACACGCTAGGGTGTTTGTGTTTCATAACGAGGGTGCGCCTAAGGTTTATATTTCATCGGCCGACTGGATGGTACGTAATCTCGACCATCGTATAGAAGCAGCTTGCCCGGTTTTTGATGCCGATATTCAGAAAGAATTGATAGACATTCTCAATATTCAGCTTGCAGAAAATGTGAAAGGGCGTATATTAGATAACGAACAGCGTAATACCTACGTACAACGCAAAAAAGGAGAGCAACAAGTTCGCTCTCAAGTAGCTATTTACGGGTATTTGCGCAATAAACGTTATTAAAGTTTTGATATTAGCCGCAATAGATATAGGCTCCAACGCTGCCCGCCTGCTTATTACAGAAGCATCGGTATATAAAGACGGTTCGGTAGATTTTACCAAGCTGAATCTGCTGCGTATACCCCTGCGTTTGGGTTTCGATGTGTTTTCCAATGGCTTCATCAGTGATGAGAAGAAGCGTAAAATGATAGACACTATCAAGGCATACAAACTATTGATGGATATATACAAAGTAGAAGCTCTGAAAGCCTGTGCTACCTCTGCTATGCGCGATGCATCAAACGGCGCACAGGTATTGGCTGAAATAAAAAAAGAAACAGGTATAGATGTAAGCATCATAACGGGGCAAGAAGAGGCTAATATTATATACGAAACGCACATAGCCGAAAAGCTGAACACAGACAAGTCTTACATGTATGTAGATGTTGGTGGTGGTAGTACGGAAGTAACACTGTTTGCAAACAACCACATTGTATTTAAAGAATCATTCAATATTGGCACCATCCGCCTGCTGAATGGCAGCGTAAGCGACGAGCAGTGGGAGCATATGAAGTGGTACATCAAAAATCACACAAAAGATTTTCAGCCAGTCGAGGCTATCGGTAGCGGTGGCAACATCAACAAGATATTTTCTATTTCCAAGCGCAAAGAAGGTAAGCCTCTGCCGCTCGATTTGCTGAAAGACTATTACAAAGAGCTGGGGCTAAACAGCGTAGAAGAACGTCAGCACTTATACAACCTGCGTAGCGACCGTGCCGATGTAATAGTGCCCGCTTTGCAGATATACATAGCCGTAATGCGGTGGGCAAATGCAGACGAGATATATGTACCTAAAATAGGCCTTGCCGACGGTTTGGTGAAGATGCTGTATAAGGAGATGATAGAGAAGTAAGTACTGCTTTTGCAGAACTTGTTATATTTTTCAAAAGATTATAGCATATAATGGCATTTTATTTGCATTAATAGCTGCAAGAACAATATTTTTGCATCATTAAAAAAACCGTTAAGAATGAAAAAGCAATCATTATTACTATTGGCCGGTGGTATGCTGGCATTGGCATCTTGCCAAAACGAAGCGGCTGCCCCTGCAGCAGGCCCGTCTGAAGCGCAGATAGACTCTATGGTGAATGCACGTGTAGAAGCTATACGTACAGAGCTCATGGCATCTAACGACTCGCTGATTAACGCCTTGGCACAATGGAAAGCAGACTCTATGATTGCTGCAATGAAAGGCAGTAAGCCTGCTGCACAAAAACCTGTAGCTAAGAAGCCTACACCTCCAAGTGGCAATAGCACTGCTGGAAATACAGGTGCAGTAAAATCAGAAAAACCAACAGGTATAAAAGCCAATTCTGACCAAAATGCGCAGAGTGGATTGAATAGCATCAAGTCTCAATCTGACCAAAACAGCAAAGGTGGGTTGAAGAGCATTAAAGACAATGCTGATAAGAAGTAAGCTTATTAGCTGATAATAAAAAAACCATCCTATATAGGATGGTTTTTTTATTACTTATGGTAAGTTAATAATTATTGCTTAATCATGTTAGCAAACGTGAAGGTGATAGTTATACCACTTTCCTTAGCTGTAAGCGTAAGTGTAGCTGTATTAGCATTAATAGTACCTGAACCCGTGTAAGTAGTACCAGCTGTAGTTTGCTCATTTACTGTAAATGTAGTAGCTGACTGCAGCGTTACTTTCAGTGCTGCTACAGACATATTAGTGTTTGTAAGCAAGTCCATACCCAAAGTCTTTGCATCATCAGAAGATTGGTAGAATTTCAAGCCCCAGTTTGAGTAAGTATCACCGTCTGAATCTACCCCATTACCACGGTAGGTGTTGTAGTATTTAGTACGTACTTGTGTTTCGCAATTTGTGCCTTCGTAAGCATATGGGCAAGAACATTTGCCACTAACGCAGGTACCACCATTTTGGCATACTACGTCTTTACACTCGTCTTTGTTACAAGATGTGTACGTGATGGCACTGAAAGCACCGATAGTCATAATTGCAGACAATGCAATGTTGCGTAATGATTTCATAGAAAACATAATCAGAAAGTTTTTTTAGTTAACAGACAAATATGATGCCAAAAATACGCTCGTAAATGCACTTATCAAAGTATATATGCATCAAATTGTTTTGAAATGATGCTTTGTAGAATATTTAAAGCGGCGTTTGTAGTATTTATTCTACCTGTTATCATGATGTGGTATTGAAATATAGATTTATTTGTCCTGTATGCTGTGGTGGAAATATAGTAGTATTTTCGCGTGGTATGCACCCACGGTATTTATTAACAATACTATCCCTGTTTTTTTTCTACGCACAAACGTCTTCTGCATTTACTTACCAATATAACTACAGTCCACAGTGTCAAAAGGCTTACGGTCATTTTATGGCACTGGAGTTTGCACAAGGGAATGCTGCTATTAAAGCAGAATTAAAAGCTGATCCTGGAAACTTGATGGCTGTCTATATTGCAAATTATGCAGACTGCATGTTATTACTATTTAATGGCGATGAGCAGGATTATGATAAATACATTCACCATTTAGCGCAGCGTGCTGCCATGTTCGATAAGGGTAGCAAAAACACGCCATGGTACCGGCTTTGTAAGGCAGGCTTGTATATGCAGTGGGCTTTCGTACACGTGCGTATGGGCGAAAACCTGAAAGCAGCAACTAACTTTCGAAAATCGTACATGTTGCTGAAAGAAAATAAAAAGCTATATCCTTCATTTGAGTACAACGATATTTTCTTCGGCCTGGAAGAGGCTGTAGTTGGTACAGTTCCGGATGACTATAAATGGATAGCCTCTGTATTCGGCTTGAAAGGTGATGTGAAAAAAGGTATAGCCAAAATCAATCGTTTTGTTGCTGGGCATACAGTTGCAGACCCGTTATATTACGATGCGCTTATTTATCAGGCATACCTGCGTTTCTACTTAGTATCGCAGCAAGAGCAGGTATGGCAATTAGTTAATAGTAATGTATTCCCTGCTCAAAACAACCTGTTGTTTTCATTTGTGAAAGCTAATATAGCCATCAATTATCGCAAGGCAGACGCTGCCCTCGAAACTATAACGCATATGCGGACATTGCCTGGTTACAAATACATTCCGGCGTTTGAATACGAGTATGGTAGTGCGTTGTATTACAAAGCCGATGCTGCTTGTGTGCCTGTATTACAAGGCTTTGTACAAAGCTATAAGGGACGGTTGTTTGTAAAAGATGCCTTGCATAAAATAGCCCATATTTACTACCTGAGAGGTGACATGCCAGCTGCCAAACGCTATCGTGCTATGATCAGTACTGAAGGTAATACACAGGTAGACGCAGATAAACGTGCTAAACGCTTTGCAGAAACAACTGAATGGCCTGCTGCAGAATTATTGAAAGCTACCATGCTGATAGATGGAGGATATTATAATGAAGCCATGCGCCAATTGCAGCAATATTCAGAGGCAAGTTTTGCCTCCATCTCAGATAAAGCAGCTTATAACCTGCGTCTTGGCCGTGCCTATGATGAAACAGGGCAAGACGATAAAGCCATACAGTGCTATGCCCGCGCAATAGCCATAGGTAAAGACGGTAAAGAATATTTTGCAGCAAGGGCGGCACTGCAAACAGGCTTTATATACGAGCAGAGAGGGCAGGTACAGCAGGCAATAACCTCCTACCGGCAATGCCTGGAAATGCCTGTACAAGACTATCGCAACGCCATACGCCAGCAAGCAAAAGCAGGCATCAACAGGCTGGGGGGCAGCTATTAGCCATATTTCGGTTTCAGTTATGCATTTTCCCGTTTCATCGGGTTTAATTTAATATATACCTAAGTGGTATATATTTTTAAAATTGCGGGAAAAACTAATATTATTTCTGTAGAAGGGCGTAATGTTAGCAAAAAACAAAACCCAATAGGTGTTTAACCCGTAGTTAATAGATGGTTATAATGTTTAAAAATCCCAAAAATCAGATTAAAATTTCTTGAATGATGGATTGTTTTTCGGGATATTATTTTTAATTTACGAACACGTATTTGTTAAATTATTGACAATTCGATAAACGAATATTGAAAAACAGTTTATAAAAAGTTTACGCACTAATATGAAATATGTAATAAAATCCATCCTTGATACGTACCACTTCTTTGTGGTAGCTGTCGGTGGATGGCTCATCAAAACTGCGGCATTGCCACCACCTGTACCGCTTGTAGCAAGGGTTTCAGAATATCGGCGTGATAAACACCCAACAATTCTGAAACAATAAGTAGGGAGCTGTTATTACATACTAAAACAAGAAACAACAATAACAATTTTTAACAGAAACAATAAAACAGCAGCATAAATGAAACACTTCAACTATTTAAAACAGGCACTTATTCCGGTACTGCTGGTACTGGTAGGGGCGCTGTCTGCCAATGCGCAGCCGCTGAACGGTACCTATACTGTTGGTACGGGTGGCAATTACAGCACGCTTAGTGCAGCTATTACAGACCTGAACAACAGGGGTGTTAATGGTCCTGTGGTTATGAATGTATTGCCCGGCACATGGTCAGGTACTACATGGCAAGGCCAACTGAACGCCATAACCGGCGCCAGCAGTACCAATACTATTACGTTCCAAGCTCAAAATGGTCCGGGTACATCTACATTACAAGTATCTGGCGGTTTTAGCAACAACTACATCTTTCGCCTGAATAATAGTAACTGGGTTACTATCAAAGATCTGACACTTGATAACAACAACACAACTTATGGTGTTGACGTTGAGTTTATGGGTTCAGCATCTAACAATACGGTTCAAAACTGTATACTTACAGGCAATGCAAGTAGTTCAACATCTTCTTCAAAGGCGCGTGTTTACGCAAATAACGTAACAGGTAGTAATAACCAAATATTAAATAATACAATGCCTGCAGGTTGTTCTTGGGGTGTGTACTATTTTGGTAATACGTCTACAAGGCCTGTTAACTGGGTAGTACAAGGTAATACAATGAATCCTTACTGGGGTTCTATCTATGCCTACTACATGAACGATTTTAAAATCCGTAACAATAATATCACAAAATACCTGACAAGTGGTTTCCAGGGTATGTACCTGAATTATTGCTACAATGCATTGGAAATTATAGGTAATACTCAATCAGTACCTACAGCCAACAGTACTACATATTCATTGTATTTGTGGGAATGTAAGGGTACTTCATTTGCCAACAAAGCGGTGATTGCTAATAATACTTTCACTATCAGCAGTAATACCTCTACTACTTATCCATTGTATTCATACTATCTGGATAATGACTCTTTTGTAAACAATACTTTTACTGCTACCACTACTTCTGCGCTTTACAATTACAACTATTATCTGCAGAATACAACATTTAAAGGCAACAACTTCAATTTTACATCTAACAGTACAATGTATCTGATGTACAATTACGCTTATGGTTATGCTGGTAATGTTATTTTTGACGGCAATACTATGATTGGTACATCGCCAAGTTCAGGTACTATTTATAACTGGCCTATCTATTATAGCGATAATTCTAAATTTATTAATAACGTTTGTTCTTTATCAAGTGCTTTAGGTAGTGTTTTCAGCTATCCAATATATGTAGCAGTTAATACAGAGTGTCGTAATAATACTTTCTATAGTAATTCAAACGGTTCAGGTACTGTTTATGGTGCGTATATATATAATAATACATCAGGTCAGGCAAACAGTATAGTTGCTAATAACAAAGTATTTGCTCGCAGCTCAACAGGTGCAGTATATGGTTTATACTTCCTGTATGGTAATACGTCAAAGATTTTCAACAACAGCATTACAACAGCAGGTACAGGTAACTCAACTGTATATACGTTTGGTGTAATGTATAGCTACGGCCCTGTAGACATATATAATAACAGCGTGTACGATGGTTGTACAAGTACATCTACTGCACACTATACTGTATATGGATACAACGCAAGCTTCTATGGTGGTGTAGCTAACTGGAGGAATAACGTCATTAGTAAAGGTAGCCCTAACGGTCGCCCGCTGATGTTCTTTTATGACAACAGTAACTACAATACATATGATTACAACAACTTCCATACACCAGGTACAGACTTAGCGGGTATGGCAGTAGGTGGTACATATGCTAATCTTACTACATGGAGAGCGTCAAATGGAATGAACCAAAACTCATTGTCATATCAACCTGCCTTTACTAACGTAGCAACCGGTGACCTTACACCTGATGCAACTAACAGTAACTGTTGGTCTATGAACGGTCGCGGTATTCATATTGCAGGTAATACAGCAGATATTAATGGTACTAACCGTCATGTGGTAACTTCTACAGGTGTGCCTGACTTAGGTGCGTATGAGTTTACACCTAATTCAGGTGTAATACCGCCACTTGCTACACCAACACCAGCTATTCCTGTTGCAGGTGGTACGCAGGTATATACATTTGGTCGTGATACGGTTTGTACTATAGAGTGGGATGCCGCTGCTACTGTACCGGCAACTGCTCCGGATGTAAGACAATACTCTGGTGCTGCTCCTCCGGGATTAGCGAGCATAAACCCAACTAACATGTACTTCTACACAGATATATCTTCAGGTACATCTGCAGACTATGTAGCTAATATATATTACAAAGACCCCTGGATGGGTACTATCGCTGCTGAAGCGGCACTTCGCTTAGCTAAGAAAGATGGTGCTAACCCTTGGGTTGGTTATGCATCTACCGTAAGCGGTGCTAATACAGTTCGCAATTTTATCTACAGCCCAGCATCGCCTAAGTTGAATAACTATGGCTTGTACACAGGTATAGATGTGCCAAACAATGCAAGCGCTGTAACACTTGTAGAACCGGCTGGAACTTTTTGTGCCGGTACAAAAATTGTTAAAGTGCTTATCAGAAATACTGGTAACAATAACATAAACAGTGTAAACATCAATTGGCAGTTAAACGGTGGTCCTGTTGTGGTAATACCTTATAATACGGTAATACCTTATAATAATGGTACACCAGGTATCAATGAGGCTGTTATCACTCTCGGTCCAGTAGCATTTGGTGTTGCGCCAAATACATTCAAAGTATGGACTTCAATGCCTAATAACGTTGTTGACCCGATACCTGCGGATGATACATTAGGTCCTGTACAGTTACGTGCAGCATTGGATGGTGAATATACTGTGGGTGGTACAACGCCTGACTTCCCAACACTTGTAGCAGCTATAAACGATTTGAAAGCTGCAGGTATGTGCGGTCCTGTAACATTAAAAATGAGAGCCGGTACTTATGTAGGACAAGTAGATATTACAAATATTGGTGGTTCAAGCGCAATTAACAGGTTGACAATTCGTGCAGATGACGGTGTTCCTGCAACTGCTGTAAACGTCAACTATGGTGCAACAGGTACGGGTGATAACTATGTTATACGCCTGAATAATATGTCGTTCATAACTATTAAGGACATATCTATTAATGCTACAGCTTTCAACTATGGTAATGGCATCAGGTTGCAGGGTACAACTAATAATGACACCATCATGGGTTGTATCATTACTAACCAAAACAATCTGAGCAGCACTTATATGTGCGGTATAGATGGTAATGGTTCTCGTTACGATAACCTGAAAATAATAGGTAATACTATTAATGCAGCATTTGGTACATATTTATATGGTAGTACTGCTAATACTCCGGGCTTGTTGATAGAAAATAACAACATCACATCTTGGTATGCAGGTATATACTACATATATAACCTGATACACGCACAGGTACGTAATAATACCATTACTTCGGCACCTGGCAATACATTCCCATTTGCAGGTCTTTGTTATTGGTACGGACCATCTTCTACGACACCAAACATTATTGATTTCTCAAACAACAAGGTTACAGGCTTCTACTACGGTGTGTACTACATACAGTATCCTGTAGGTACAAGTGCTAACCGTGCACAGATGAATAATAATGTTATCACGTATGAAGGAACTCAAACAAACTACTATACTTGGTATGTTTATTATCCAAGCTATACGAATATCATGAACAATACAGTTGTAAACAAAGGTGCTACTTATAACTTCGGTTACGCTGCTATGTTCTATATCTATAGCCAAAATCAGGATAGCATATATAATAACATATTTGCAAACTATTCTACAGGTTATGCATTATATACAATAATGTACACAGGCTATGGCCATAGGATGGATAACAACAACCTTTACACTAATGGTACTACACTGGCTTATGATGGTGCAGGTACTTGGGCTAATATCAACACTCTGCGTACGTCTTTCTATGCTACGGGTAATGATAATGCGCATAGGAACTCAATATCTCACGAGCCTGGTATCAATACTACAACAGGTGTTCCTGATCCGTCAAACGCGAATGTTTGGTCTATCAACGGCCGCGCATTGCAAACGCCACGTATAGGAAGTGATATAAACGGTACACCACGCTTCATTAACCGCGCGGATGGTGTATCTGATATCGGTGCTTATGAAGTAGAACCCGGCGTAATGCCACCTGCTGCTATTGCATCTCCTGCTGTGCCAGCTCCTGGTATCACACAAACATACAGGTTTGGTGAAACACCGGTTGCCACAGTTAAATGGAATACACAACTAGGTCTTACTAGCCCGCTTACTGTACGTCAGTATAGTGGTGAGGTTGCTCCGAACAACTTCCAGGCTGTTAGCCAGAATAAGTATCCTTACTTCTATACTAAATTCACTCCTGCAGGTGTAGGTAGCACTTACGACTTCGACCTGACGTTGAACTACTACGACTTCTGGTTGGGTAAAATAGCTAACGAAAGCACAATGAAGCTTGCTCATTTGTTCGGTTCTACTCCATGGGTATCATACAATGAAGCTAACAGTAGTTCAAATGTTGCAAACAATAACATATTTGCAGCAGGCGTTACCAGCT
>CALESY010000125.1 GCA_937919945.1 uncultured Chitinophagaceae bacterium
TAAAACCCTTTTCCCGAGCCTTTACAATCAATTCCGTTAAAATTTCAGCAGTTACAGACATGGAGTCGTGCAATAGTATTACATCACCACCCTTCAGGGTGTTAAGTATTCTACTTAACAACTTATCTGCACTTTTTGCTTTCGTATCGAAACTACGCAAGCTCCACCCAACCGATTGCATGCCTGATAGTCGTACCGCTTTGGCTACATTAGGGTTGGTGACCCCATACGGCGGGCGAAATAGCAAAGGGGTTACACCCGTTATTTGCTTTACCGTATCATTGGTTTGATTGATTTCATCTAACATGGCCGATGAACTTTTCCAGTCGAAATGAAAACCGTGATGATAACTATGATTGCCAATCAGATGTCCTTCACTGTACCATCTCTTTACAATAACAGGCTGCACAGATGCTCGCTTACCTATAGTAAAAAAAGCCGCTTGCACGTTTTGTGCTTTTAAAACATCCAGTATGGTTGATGTGTATTCTGCAGGACCGTCATCAAATGTAATGGCTATGGCATTTATGTCTGTACCACGATGATGAGAACGGATATAAAAATTCCAACGAATGAAGATGGCACCTAACACCAGTATATGTAGGTACACAGCAATTATTATAAGCAACCACCACCAAGCCACAACACCATTCAGGTGCAATAGATCAATACCTAAAAGGGTAATGATGAAAATGATATTTACTATTGTAAAAGGGCGCAAATAAAATTAATTGTAGGCATTAAGAAATGCTTCGGCGGCAGGTATATCGGCGGCAGTCTTTATTTTAATATACGGGTACTGAGCAATAATCATTTTTATCTGTACACCGTTTTCTACAAATCGTAGCGCATGTATCTGTTCTGCACGTTCTAACGGAGATGGTGGCAACTGAATGAAATGCAGCATGGCTTCTTTTTTACATGCTATAATATTGATGTGTTCATAACAAGCAAAACCCGCCTCATTATGTTGCATATATGGGATTGGATACCTTGAAAAATACAATGCATGCATACGCAGTCCTAATACAACTTTTACTGTGTTATTATCGGCCTTTATTTGTTCAGTATCCTGCTGTATTTTCTTAACTACGGATGCTACTTGTATGTCTTTGCCAGTAGTACCTTCAAAAAGCTGTACCAACTTTTCGATGGTGGCATTATGAAGTCGCAGGTGGTCGCCGGGTATACAGACAAATAAGTCCACATCAGTTAGAGCGGCTACTTCTGCTAGCCTTTCTATATAATTATCAAACGGTTTGTTCGTCTTTACTACATTTACCTTACCTGCAAGATGTGCTTCTATATCATCGTTGTTGGTAACAACAACTGTTTCTGCAAACAAACCAGTGGCCTGTACGGATGCCACAGTATGTTCAATAACAGCGATACCATTTACTGTCGACAATAATTTATCAGGAAAATCAACCCCTCCTTCAGGTGCGGAAATTAATGCAGCTATCCTCATTTGTCCGAATTGTTTAACAACCTGAAATTAATGATAATGACCGAAGCAACAAGTATTACGCCTTATTTTTAGACGATACCCCCAACAATAATAACACCCACCCTGCAACAAAAAACAAGCCACCAACGGGTGTTAGTATGCCCAGCCCACCCAAGCCAACCTGCCCGCCCGACTTGAGCATAACAAGCGTATAGATAGAACCTGAAAACAGCATAATACCTACTGTAAAGAAGGTGGCGGCAATGCTCAGCAGCTTGCTCTTATAAATACCATACAATATACCTGTAGCCAGCAAAGCGAAACTATGGTAGAACTGGTATTTAACACCTGTTTCAAATGTTTGTAACAATTCAGGCGTAAGTATTTGCTTGAGCGCATGGGCACCAAAAGCGCCTAATATAACGGCTAATGCTGCGAACAACGCACCTACCTTTACAGCGTTTGTATGCATCTGTTAATTATTTCGGTAAAGTTAGCCCAACCTTGCCTTTCCATATCTACTGTGTAATGCGCCTGCTCATATATATTTTTTCTGCTTTCAAGCAACTGATTTAGCTTATCAACCAAATCGCCGCCTTGTAGCAGTGGCCTGTCGGGTGCTGTACGTTTTAGTTGATTGGCTATATATGTTGTAGAGGCTTTCAGGTACACAACACATCCTGCTGTTAACATAACCTGCATATTATCTGCAAATACTGGCAGCCCGCCACCACAAGATACTATGCAGGATTCTTGCTTGTTTATTACTTTGTGTAGCTCTTCTTTTTCATATTGTCTGAAGGCTTGCTCGCCAGATGCCTCAAATATTTTTTTCACACACATGCCGGTTGCTGCCTCTACCAAGCTATCGGTGTCGTAATGGATAATGCCATGCTGGCTGGCAAGTTTTGCGCCCCAATACGTTTTGCCAACACCCGATAAGCCTATCAGGAATATCATACCGTTAATTTACCGTTTATAAATTTCCATAGCAGCAGCATACCCATGGTGGCTGCACTTTCCTTATTTCTTTGCCTGTCGTGAAAGAAGCGGAACATTTTAGCTACCGTCTGCCTGCCGTCCGAAACAGCCATCCATACCGTACCCGGTGCTACCGTTTCGCCTTCTACAGGTTCTTTATCTAAAATACCGGTAATACTCAATGAATAATCTGCCCCAAAGAGCTTTAATGCACCTGTAGCCATTTGCTTTGCAACCACTTCGCTTACCGCACCATGAGTTGTAATATCTGTTTCTGCTACTTGCAACAGATTTTCTTTTACTTCTATGAGGTAAGATACTACCCCACCTTTGTAATAATTACTTGCACCGGCTACTTGTGTCAGCAGATGCGATATATAACCACCAGTACAACTCTCTGCCAAACAAACGGTCTTTTGTTTTTCCTTCAACAACCTACCAAGTATCTCCTCAAAGCTGACATCCTCGATGGCTATTACAATATCTTGCAAACGGGTCACCAGTTTGTCTTGCCATTGCTGCACTTCAGCACTCAGCAATGTTGCATCCGTACCTTTAGCGGTGAGCCTTAGCTTTACTGTGCCTAAATTAGGTAAGTATGCCAGCTTGATATATTCAGGCAATGCGGTTTCAATATCCTGTATTTTTTCAGCAATAAAGCTTTCCCCCTCACCAGCCGTAATAGTGGTTTTATGTACAATGGCATCACTCTTAATACGTTCCTGCAACATGGGCAGTACAGCTGTTTCCATTATAGCCATCATCTCAAAAGGCACGCCAGGCATAGCTATTACCATTCTCTCATTTTTCTCAAACAACATACCAGGTGCAGTACCCACTGGGTTAAAGAGTACCGTACAGGTATCCGGCACTTCAGCCTGCTTCATATTACGCTCCAGGAATGGCCTGTTTCGCTTGGCAAAAATATCTTTCACATGTTGCAATACCGTTTCGTTTACCACCAGTCTACCATCAAAATACCTGCATAGCAAGGGCTTCGTTATATCATCAGCAGTAGGACCTAACCCACCTGTTATGAATATAACATCTGCCTCTGCTAATGCTGCATCCAGTGCATGGGTTATGGCTTGCGCTTCATCGCCAACAGCTACACGTTTCATTACGTCTACACCCAACGCATTCAACTGTCGTGCAATCCATGCCGAGTTGGTATCTATTGTTTGCCCTATCAGCAGTTCGTCACCTATTGTTATGATGTAAGCCTTTATATTTGCCATATACTATTTTGAGAAAAAAGGTGTTAATCGTAGTACCAAATCATCAGGCATTGGCACCTTCTGTTTCAGTATCGGATTGTAAAATACCAATGTTGTAACACCTTTATTCAGTAATTGTTCTTGTTCATTATATAGTTCTGAATGGAACTTAATCTTGGGCCCCTCAGGCATTTCTTTCAGGATGGTCTTTACTGTTATCAAATCATCATACAGAGCAGGGCGAAAATATTGTGCATGCAAATCTACCACAGGCATCATCACACCCATTTCTTCCAATTGCTTGTAAGTAAAACCCAGTTGCCTGATTGCCTCTGCCCTGCCTACTTCATAATACAGTGCATAATAGCCATAATACAAATAGCCCATCTGGTCTGTCTCTCCGTACCGTACCCTTATCTGTGTTATTGCCTCGTACATGTTTACTTATTTATGCGTTCAGCATCTTTGATGGTGTAGGCACTATTGGCCTGATTAGTACAGGTAATAGTCAGGTCGTTGATACACACATGCGGTGGCAGCGTTGCACAATAGTATACTGTATTAGCAATATCCTCAGCATGCAATGGTTCAAAACCACGATACACACTCGCAGCACGTTGTTCATCACCTTTAAAGCGTACTACAGAAAATTCTGTTTCTGCCATACCGGGGTGTATGGCTGTTACCTTAATTCCGTATGGAAGCAAATCTATCCGCATTGCCTGATTAAGCGCATCTACAGCAAACTTGGTAGCACAATACACATTACCGTTTTTATATACCAATTTGGCAGCGGTAGAGCCTATGTTGAATATATGCCCGCCTTTCCCTTTCATCAAGGGCAATATCTGCCTTGTAACGTAGAGCAACCCTTTTACATTGGTATCTATCATGGTATCCCAATCGTCTACATCGCCCTCGTCTATAGTAGAAAGCCCAGCAGCCAGTCCTGCATTGTTTACCAATATGTCTATTGTATTGTACACTTGCTTTAGCTTAGTAATAGCCTGCTCTACATCATTCCTGTTGCGAACATCAAAGCATAAGGTTAAAACATGTACCTTATAACTAAGTTCTAACTCTTGTTTTAAAGCATGCAACCTATCTTCTCGCCTGCCTGTGATACACAGATTATAACCATTACGGGCAAATACACTGGCAATAGCCTTACCAAAGCCAGATGTAGCACCCGTTACAAATACCGTTTTACGCATATATACTATTCATTGTGAGAATAAAGATAGCGCAAGAGCTGCTATAACGTAAACAGGCACGCCGAAACGTGCCTGTTTAAAAGATATATTTTTTGATACATACTATCTGATAAGCGTCACATCGCCTTTTATCATTTCATCTTTACCAAACCTGTCGGTTACAGACATTACCCAGAAATAAGTACCAATATCAGCTTTTTTACCTTTATGATTACCATCCCAACCTTTCAGTATATCATTGGTTTGAAATACAGCCTCACCAAAGCGATTGAAAACCCTGAAATAATTGACTTTTGCATAACCTACACTAAGGAGTTTCAAAAAGTCGTTTAATCCATCCCCATTGGGGGAAAATGCTGATGGGACAAAAAGTGAAGATTGGTTTACAACCCATACACGTATCGAATCATCCCCTTCACAACCAATGGGAGTTTTAATATGCACGTTGTAACGATAAGTACCGGTATCTGGGTAGAAACCTGTGGGAGTTGCTATATTTGTAGCGTTTAAGTTAGTGCCAGGTGTCCACGTATATTCTGTACCACCACTAGCTCTGAAATTAATCCTCTCTCCTTTCACAATAACGGTATCATTGCCAGCAAAAGGTACAAAAGCTTCTACTTTAACACTTTTTGTAACTGTATCTCGACATCCTTTTATAGTTGTAGAAATCAACTGTACCGGATAATCTCCACCAACATCAAAGCTGTGGACAGGGTTTTGTAATGAAGCATTTGTACCATCACCAAAAGACCATTCCCAGTTTGTTATTGGCTTATAAGTAGCTTCAGATTTATCATTAAACTGAATTGGTGTCTTAGGACATAAGAGTCCTTCTACAGTAAAGTCGGCAGTATGCGTCGGGTAAATTTTAACCAGTCTGGATATACTGTCGGGGCATGTACTACCTTTATTAACTATCAATGTTACTAAATACGTGCCTGTATCAGGATATGTAAATACTGGCTGAAAGTCAGTAGATGTGGCACCAGGTAATCCAAAGTCCCATGCATAGGCAAAGCCGCCGATACTTCTATTAATAAAGCCTACCGTTTTATCCTTACACTCTACTACATACGTATTTATTTCGTTGCTCAATTGTGGTATATCAGCAACAACTGCCTTAGAGCAATTTGTAACAACGAATTGAAATTCTCTACGTACAGTATTGATGATAATTCCATTTCGCCATTCATGACAACATACGGATACTACGTAACGTCCTATTAGGTTTGGTGTACCTGTTAGTAAACCTGTTGTGGGATTAATCTGAATAAGGGGGCTTCCTCCCATAGGCCTTTGCGCACTATACCCTGGCCTGTAGCCATAACTCGGGTTATTTCTTATATCTGCAAATACACTGATAGGTGATGGTAAAGTAGATGAAGGATATGGTTTTGAATTAGCTCTTGAACCGCCCGGATAAGCATCACATAATTCATAGCTCAATGAGTCTCCATCAATATCAGTAGCAGAATGATCATAAACTAACGGGTTATTAATGCATATTATTTGTGGTGGGTAGTTTTTAAATACAGCACTATTATTACTAGAAGCAATACTTACTGGTGGAATATCGCAATAATAGGTAGCTCCCACTTCTCCGGGTCTGTTTATGTTTGTAATACTTTCATTTCTGCAACACCTTGAATAAATTATCCTATAACCATTAGTGCTTTTGGGAAGCACATAGGTTTTAACAAATCTAGTACGCCTTAAACAGGTAGCAGGTGGATTATTAACACAATTATTACTGAAATTCGGAGGAACAGGTATTGCATTATTACTGCCAATGCTATCCAGCAAAAGTGTTTGGCCAGTCCTGGAGAATATACCAATATACGCGGGATTATCTTCTGCAATTACATCCGGCAGGCCAGTCAAACAATCTTGATAAATGTATAAAGTAATTTCATATCGATTATTGCCAGAAGCATCCTCACCCAAATATCTATATAAAAACTCTCCACCAACCAAATGCGTCGCTTTTGTTTCAGTTATCCCGAAACATACAGCAATACATAACAAAATGATACTAACTATTTTTTTCATCTTCATTTCTCATGGCAATATTTCAAAAAATCTGTCATGTCATTAACAAACTTGCTTGGTTCTTCAAGCATTGACATATGCCCACTATAAACATATACCTTTACAAAGTTAACGGATGATAAGATAGTTTGTTGTATTATCTTTTCTTTGGCGATGAGCTTATCGCCTGCACCTGCTATCCACAATAACGGAAAAGCTGCTTCCTGCAAGAGTTTTACGTGATTTTCCCTATTTATCATAGCATTGTAAAAAGCTACAAGGCTTTCTGAAGGTGTTTTCAGGGCTTCTTTTAGCTGTATTTCAACCACATCTGGCTGTTGGGAAATGGTTGTATCAGAGAAAAGTGTCGGTATCATTTGCTTTACGAAAGCATCCTTGCCGCCTTTTTCTATCAGGGCAATAGCTTTGCGACGTTGTTCTTTTTTCTCTTCGGTATCTGCGGATGCTATGGAATGTACCATAACCAAGCCTTTAACAGCATCCGGGTATGCACTTGCCAACTCCAAAGCTACATAACCACCCATCGAATGTCCTGCAATAACAACTTCGGCTACACCCTCATTATCAAGCATTTGCATTACTGCATCCGCCATCTTTCTCATCGTCAGGTTTGTCATAGCATCACTATTACCAACACCGGGCAAATCAGGCACTAATACCATAAAATTGCGTGCCAATTCATTCCATACATCAGTCCATAATGCCCCGCTAATTGGGAAGCCATGCAACAACACTATTGGTTTACCTTGCCCTAAAACACGATAAGAGAGGCTTGCAGACTTATTCGTTGATACATACTTAACTTGCACTATGCAGCTTTTTTGGATTGTTTCCAGATATTAACATATACGAATAATAACGACAACAGTATTGGCGACAATTCTAGTATTGCCAATTCCTGTACTTTAAGTATATGTAAGCAAATCGATACGAATATTAGTAAGGTGCCTATAATTGCATACCTGCTTTTATTACGTTTGCCTGTAAATGCTATTATCAGGTTGGTTGGCAATGCCCAAAGTATGTTATAGTTATTTTGACAACCCTGATGGTCTGTTGCAAACCACATGACCAACATAAGGCAACCAAGCAAACCCGTAATAAAGAGTATTGTAAACTGCATAATCCTACCCAACGGCTTTGCAGCAGGCAGTACTAACCCTACCATAGTAAGTAATGCCAGGCATATTGTTAACGCTAAAACCCAATTAAAACCAGCAGGTTTATAAGGCGACCCGTAAAGAACTTTTACAGTATTTCCAACTATTGGCTTACCTTTCAATGTGGCACCTGCTAAGCCATCCCTTAAATAATCGGGTAGAAACATAATATCCAAGTTCGTCATGGGCTTATCTATACGGCTGCCAAGCAGCAGGTTCACACCCACTCGTTCGCCATGGGTACGGTAAAAATAACGGTTGATAATTTGCCTGAATGTTATATTACCTTCTTTTGGTAGTACATCTGCATATTTAAACTTGACACCCAACGCGTAACGAAACACATCGCGTATGCGTGTAGCACAGTTATCAAAAAAGAAATCGTATTTATAGTATTTGTTTTCATCGCGCGCATTGTTTTTCAGGTAGTTACTAATAGATTGTTTTGCACCACCGCTTATCTGCAATACCTGCTCTTCAATACTACGATGATATTCAGCATACTCTTGGAGAAAAACTGAATATGGGTAGCAGGTAACGTAATACAATAGCTTACCGCGCATAAACTGCAATTCAAAATCCTCGGTATATCCGTCGAAAGTACCATAGTTATATACCATATCGGTACCTGCGGCGCTATCTAATACACGTATAGCAGTATGACCAAATGTTTCATATATCTCATCACCGCTGCCACATGTCAGCAGGCTTACCTGCAATCGGCTATTATCTGCTAATGCAGTGTCTTGGGCAAGAGATGATACTGAGAAAAAGACAACTATTGCTAATAGGCTAACAAAACGTAATAACATGATTGTAAAACTAATTAAACTGCAAAAAGGCAGTCTGTAAAGAAATATTATGATGGTAGCTATTACTCGTTACTTCGTCAATACAAACTTCATAGTTTTACCATGAGCAGCATAGCCTTCAGGAGCCTTCACCAAAATCTGTTCGAAATAAACAGTATCACCAGGCTTTGAGCGTTCTGTTATATTATTCTTTAAAAAAGTAGTCAGCGTATCTCCATCACACATTTCTGCCATATAATCTGTAATGATGAGTGGGTTACCTACAGAGTCTTCGTACAAATTGCGCTCACCGTAGTTCAGCATAAAAGAAGTAACCTTAAATATTTTACCTGCAGAGTCTTTTGAACTAAGCCCTTGCGCAAGCAGTTCGTTAAACAGCCTGTACGAAATCAAGCCGCCGTCCTTGTCGCTTTTACCCAGATATACAGGTATTGGTTTAGGCTTTGGTTTTGTTTTAGACTTGGCTTTGTCATCATCCCCTTTCGCATTTTTGTTTTGCGATTGGGCAATCAGTGAGAAAGCTATTGCCATACAAACAACTGTAAGAAACAATTTTGATTTCAGCTTCATAGTTATTTAAAGTTACAACAAACTAAGGCTTTCTTCAATAGCTTTTATTTTGGCTTCCGCATCGCTTTGTTTTTTCTTTTCTGCATCTACTACTTCCGGCTTGGCATTTTGTACAAAACGTTCGTTACCTAGCTTCTTCTCTACACTCAGTAAAAAGCCTTTCAGATAATCAAGTTCTTTCTGTAATTGGTCGCGCTGTGCATCAGTGTTAATATTGGCTGTTGTAGTTTCTATATACAGTTTATCAGTTTGCACAACAATAGATATACTGCCTTGTTTTGCTTCATTCGTATAGCCTACTTCTGCAGCATTTACCTGTTTGGCAAGTATGTCTTTCACCTTATTATACAATGCATCGTCTTGTGTATCTATCCACAGTTTGATAGTATCTTTTGGTTTCAGTTGATTTTTATTTCGGGTATCGCGTATGGCTGTTATTAACTCCTGCAACATTGAACCCTGCTTTAATACAACTGTATTAGCAGATGAAAATACAGACAATGGCCTAATAATTAAATCATCGCCTGCACTTCGGCTACGTAGCTGATGATATATTTCTTCCGTAACAAACGGCATATACGGGTGCAGCAGTTGCAACAATTGCTCATAAATAGCTATTGTCTTATCATAAACTCTTTGCGATATTGGCTGCTCAAATCCTGGCTTCACCCATTCCAGATACCACGAGCAGAAATCGTTCCATACCAGCGAGTAGATTGTTTTCAATCCCTCGCTCAAGCGGAAGTCTTTCATCAGCTCTCCTACTTCGCCAGCTACTTGTGCAAGGCGGTTTTCCATCCAGTCAATCGCAAAGCTTACTTCTGCATCGCTCACGTCGTTTGCAACTCTACCTTCCCAAGTTTTTATCAACTTCAGTGCATTCCACATTTTATTGCAGAAGTTCCGCCCCTGCTCTAGTTGGCCTTCGTCAAACAACAGATCGTTGCCGGCTGGCGATGAAATCATTACACTAAAGCGTACTGCATCTGCTCCGTTATCTTCTATCAGTTGCAACAAGTCTGGAGAGTTGCCGAGCGATTTGCTCATCTTCCTACCCTGCTTATCGCGCACTATGCCTGTGAAGTAAACTTTATCAAAAGGTTTGTCTCCCAAAAACTCATACCCTGCCATTATCATCCTCGCAACCCAGAAGAAAATGATTTCAGGTGCTGTTACCAATGTACTGGTTGGATAATAATATTTCAGTTCTTCGTTGTTGGGATTTTTATTCCAGTCAAATACTTCCATCGGCCATAACCAACTGCTGAACCATGTATCCAATACGTCTTCTTCCTGCCTCAAAGTTGGGTTGCTGGCAGCAAGTGCAGGATTCTTTTCTTTGTATTGTTCGTACGCACCAGCTTCTGTTTCGGCGACATAGATGTTACCATCAATATCGTACCATGCAGGTATACGCTGCCCCCACCATAGCTGGCGGCTAATACACCAATCTTTGATGTTTTCCATCCAGTGGCGGTACAGGTTCTTAAACTTGGCCGGATGAAATTCGATATTATCATTCAACACATTTTCAAGCGCAGGTTTTGCAAGTTCCTGCATATTGCACCACCACTGCATACTAAGGCGTGGCTCTATTACCACATCTGTACGCTCACTATGCCCTACCTGATTGCTGTAGTCTTCATCCTTTACAAAATTGCCCGCTGCCTTCAGGTCTTCTACTATTTTCTTACGCACTGCAAAACGGTCTTCGCCAACATACAGTTGAGCAGCCTCGCTCATTGTACCATCATCATTCAGCGTATCTACAACAGGCAGCTTATGTTTCAGTCCTAAATTGTAGTCATTTATATCGTGTGCAGGCGTTACTTTCAATGCACCTGTACCAAATTCCATGTCAATATAGTCATCGAATATGATTGGTATGCGACGATTGATGAGTGGTACAAAAGCATACTTTCCTTTCAAGTGTGTGTAGCGGGGGTCGTCGGGGTGTACACATATAGCCGTATCACCCAAAATAGTTTCAGGGCGTACAGTTGCTATCGTTATATATTCTTCATTCTCTGTATCCAACTTGTAACGTACATGATAGAGCTTTGAATTTGTCTGTTTAAAAATTACTTCTTCATCACTCAGGGCAGTTTTTGCTTTCGGGTCCCAGTTTATCATCTTCACACCACGGTAGATGTAACCTTTGTTGTACAACTCTACAAACACGCGCATTACGGCAGCATAGTAGTTATCGTCCATTGTAAACGCTGTACGATTCCAGTCCAGCGAGCAGCCCAACTTCTTCAACTGTGTCAATATGATGCCACCATATTTCTCTTTCCACTCCCAAGCATATTTCAAAAACTCATCACGACTCAGTTTGTTTTTGTCAATACCCTGCTCACGAAGCATGGATACTACTTTTGCCTCTGTTGCTATACTGGCGTGGTCTGTACCTGGCACCCATGTAGTATTGTAGCCCTGCATTTTCGCGCGGCGTATCAGCACATCCTGTACAGTATTATTCAGCGCATGGCCCATGTGCAATACTCCTGTTACATTGGGTGGTGGCATCACTATGGTATATGCCTCGCGGTCATCGGGTTTTGAATGAAAATAACCTGCATTGTTCCAATGTTCGTACCAATGTTTTTCCGCTTCCTGATGCTGAAAATTCTTGCTGAGTTCCATGTACTGCTTCTGATAAAAAATAAGATTGCAAAGATAATATCTTATCCCGCTCCGTATGCAGGAATGGTGGACATTGCTACGGATAATTATATAAAAAAACAGCGCGCCGGACTTTAGAAAAACCCGCCACGCTGCATTTAACCAAAACAACTACAAACCTGTAAGCCGGATTCTGTAATCCCGTATGGTCCCGGGACGGCTATCATTTATCTGCGATGCTGCTCACACATCACCTGTAGCTGCCAACCCGCGTACAATCGGACGAGCAGCCCTCAAACGTACGCCTATTTGGCATTTCAGTGCGCAAGGTTTACCCCATCATATTGTTACCAATACAATACGTAGGCTCTTACCCTACGTTTTCACCCTTACCTTTATTGCTAAAGGCGGTCATTTTCTGTGGCACTGTCTGTAGCCTGCTTTCGCAAGCTCCCACCCGTTAGGTGGTGCGCTGCTCTTCACTGTCCGGACTTTCCTCCCATGCATACGCAAAGGCGATAACCCGGCTTGTAGTTATATACAAAATAACGAAAAAAACATGTGTTTCTTGTAGGCACAGCATTTTTTAACTTTTACCTATAAGCAACACCTTATTTTGTATTCTTTTTAAATGCATCAATAAACAATAAGTGTCGCTTCGTGGGTTCATTTGTACGATTCTCATCACTTTTAATGTTGCCATGTTCTACGCTCCAACCATGGTATTCTCTAAAGGCATGATATGCCCAACTCCATCCAAACTCTTCAAAAACATCTATACAATCTTTCAGGTAAGTATAAGCATCATCTCCCGGTGCCCAGCGTATAGCACTGAATTCCCCCACATATATCTGCGCTTTATTAGCTATTTGCCAATCTCTGATTTTTTCTAATTCCTTTTTCAGTGCTTTTGTATTCCACCATTTGATGCCTACAAAACCGGGATAGTGGAAATCTCTTCTTTGGCTATAAATATTCTGATGCGTAAAACTATGCGGTACGTACATATGAAAACTGTAAACTAACCCAGGCACATCTATGGTTTGAAACTTGGCTAATGTACCAATATCACCACCACGTGCTTCAACAATAATGGGATGTTTACTATCTATCGCACGTATTTCATGACATACCATAGATGCCAGTGTTGGCCAGTTAGCCGCACCACCGGTTACTTTTATGTCCTGTGGCTCATTGGCTATATCATAGCCCCATACCGTGCTGTTATCTTTATAATGATTGGCAATCTGCTTCCAGACATCAATAAACTCATCCTGCCAACTTTTATCACTAAACATCCGATGATTAAAACCATCAATCCTGCCACCGGGAAGGGTATGCAGGTCAATCAATACATTTATACCCAACTCTTTGCAGATGGGCAACATTTTATCAACGTGTGCTATTGCACCATTCAGCCATTGCCGGTATGCAGCTTTATCTGCATTATCAGCTTCTGCCCCTGAACCACCCCATGTAAGCTGCCAGCGAATATGATTGGCACCCCACGCCGCTAAATCGCGTAAATCTTTTTCCCCCATGAAGGTTGGAACCATCATGCCGCGTAAGCGTGGCGATTGCTCTGTATAAAACTCTATTTTATCTGCTTGCTGACTAAAAGATGTTACTGATATTAATAAGATACTGACGACTACAATAAAGTACTTCATAGCAGTCAAAGATAACCCGTTACAGTTTACTCAAACAAACTTGTTTGTAAATCTTTACCGCTATGCCTTGCCTCATGTTCTAATAACCATTTCTTCTTAGGCAATCCTCCTCCGTAGCCAACAAGGCTACCATTATCGCCTATCACCCTGTGGCATGGTATAATGATAGCAATACCATTCTGCCCATTGGCAGTTGCTACTGCACGTATTGCCTTTACATCTCCCAGATATATTGACTGCTTTTTATATGAGCGTGTTTCGCCATAGGGTATATCCAATAAGCCTTTCCATACTTTCTGCTGAAAGTCAGTACCAATTAATTGCAAAGACACATTAAATACTTTACGCACACCGGTAAAATATTCGTACACTTCTTTTTCAAGTTGATTAAGTAGGGTGTGTTCACCTTCTTCATAATCCATACCGAGTGCTGCTTGTATGCGTTGCTGTATTTTAGAGAGGCTTCTTCGATATTCAAAATCGAACAGACATACACCATCATCAGTAGCAGCACCCATCATCTTGCCGAGCGGGGTATCGAGATATTTATAAATGATTGCCATTACTCAATTCTTTATTAATGATGGTATTTATTTCTCCAGCCCTATTATATATCATAATGTGCGAGCCGCCTTTTATCCAATAATCTGCATGGATGTATTGTGGTGTTATGATTTTATCCGCATCGCCGTGTATATGTACTATCTGCTCTGGGTAGGTTGTATTTCGCCATAACTGTATTGCTTTCATAGCCCAACGAACTAAATGTCCGTCAGAAGATGTAAACACTCCTTTCAGCATTTCTTTTTCTGTATCTGTTGCAGCTCCAAATAGTTTTAATACAAATCGGTTAGGCCATGTATAGAAAGAAGCAGGCACAATTTGTTTCATAACAACAAACTTCATAAATCTTCCGAAATGCGGTATTTCAGAACCTGTCTTTGCGCTTGATACTATTATTACTTTCTTCACCGCCCTCATCTTAGCTATTTCTACCGCCAACATGCCACCAAATGAAACACCCAGCAATATGGGGTTGTCATCTTTTATCAGTGCAGACATTTTTTGTGCGTAGCATGGTATTTCATCGTGTTCATCATATTCAGGCCACGGCAGGTGTATCAATTCCGCATTGTCAATTTTAATATTGGCAAATATCCTTTCGTCTGCTCCTAATCCGCTGAGGCAATATATTTTTTGCATAACCTTGAATACTTTCTAAAGTTAAACATACCGCAATGAAAAATGCCCTGCAAAAAGCAAGGCATTGAATAATATTTCTCTGTTTGATTATGATACAGCAGGCGTAGCAAAATGTGCTTTGAAAGCCCCTACAAGGTCTGATGCAATTATCTTACGCGTTACGTCTATCATATTTTTGAAAGCTAATGCATGAGATATACCATGACCAATTACAACAGGGCTATTAACACCGAGTATAGGTGTACCACCGTATATTTCAAAGTTGTAGTTATCCAATAAAGAATCTTCTACTTTTCTTTCTTCTTTAAATATAGTATAAATGCTTTCTGCTGTTTTCAACACCACGTTACCTACAAAGCCTTCGCAAACTATTACGTCTGCTTTGTTCATAAACACATCTCTACCTTCTATATTACCATGAAAGCTGATTCCGTTATGTTCTTTCAGCAATGGGTATGTGGCCTGTGCCAGTATATTACCTTTACCCTCTTCTTCGCCGAGATTCAGCAATCCTACTTTAGGGTTATTAACATTAAAGACCTTACTTACATACAGGGAACCCATTTCTGCAAATTGTACAAGATTTTCCGGTTTACAATCTGCATTAATACCAACATCTAACAATAAGTTAAACTTACCATCAGACCTTGGAATAGGCGATGCTATAGTAGGTCTCAATATACCCTCAATAGTTTTTACACTATACATAGCACCAACCATCATAGCACCCGTATTGCCTGCACTGCAAAAGCCATCTGCTTTTTGCATTTGCAACAAACCGAAACCTATCGCTATGCTGGAATTAGGTTTTTCTTTCAGTGCCTTGGTAGGATGCTCATGCATACCTATCACCTCTGTAGATGGGATGAGTGTATAACGCCCCTGATACGGTTCTAATAATGAAAGATATGGCGATACAGCTTGTGCATCACCTATCAGCAAGAGATGAACAGACGGGTCTGTTTCTTGCTGAAAGTAAAGTTGAACACCTTTTATGGCTTCTTCAGGGGCATAGTCCCCCCCCATGATGTCAAACCCTATCTTCATTCAGTGCCTGAAGTTAGTTATTGATTTTGTTCGCCTTCAGCAGTTGCAGGAGATTTGTCTATCACTACATTACCGCGATAGTACAATTTACCTTCAACCCAATGCGCACGGTGGCGCAAATGTGTTTCGCCTGTTGCTGCATCTACACTCCATGTTTCTGCAGTAGCCTTGTAGTGCGTCCTGCGCTTAGCACCGCGTTGCTGAGAGTGGCGTCGTTTAGGATTTGGCATTGTATCTAAATTTTACTTCGTTTTACGTTTATTGTTTGTTTTATCTTTCAAAGCCTCCAGGCCTTTCCAAATATCATTCTTTGGTGTTTCGTCGGGTTCTTTCAGTTTATTAAGCAGTTTCAGCACTTCGGGGTTGCAACCTGCTTCGCCGTCTGCCTTATCGGGGTGTACACGTTGGAGTGGTATACTCAGCATCACAAATTCATATATCCAGTTGCTGATGTCTATAACCGTTTCGCTACGGGGTATGAAAACCACATCCGCATCTTCATCCACTTCATCCGCATCTTCCGCTCCGGTCAGTTTTATCACAAGATCAAACTCGTCCCACAACCGCATCTTAAAATCATCGCCACACCTGTCGCAAGCTACAGTTACGCTACCATCAATATCAAAATGACAAAGAAAGAAATTGTTTTTTTTATCGAAACGCAATGTTACCACCGCGTCAAGATCTTTAAAATCAGCATCTTCCTTGCCTTTTTCCTGTATAAAACGGTCGCCAAGCTCGTACTGAAACGTATGAACACCGGGTTTTAAACCCTGCCACGCTATCTCAAATTCACGATTATGTTTCATCTACGCTTAGCCTGTTTTACGTAACCACTACCCTTTCTATACAAATACCTTTCTGATAACAATTATAAAAACTTAATAATCAATCATCTATAAAGCCATTCATATATCCACCCTTTCAAAAAACTTCAATGGGGTGCAAAGGTAGCAAAATTATTGGTTTTTACAGCATTTTATTTCTTTTCAGCAAAAAGGCATAAAGTACTTGTTCAACAGGCTGACTCAGGTCAACAGTTACCATATCAATATGATATTGATGGCACTTATTTTCTATCTCTTTTCTGAATGCCTCCATCTGGCTTGTGTATTGTCCTTTTATCTGGCTGGGTTGTAGTTTTAGCTTTTCGCCTGTTTCCATATCTACAAACTCATACGGCCTGTTATCGAAGTTGAAAGCAACTTCTTTATTACCCTCTAGTATATGAAAAAGTATCACCTCGTGCTTATTATATTTAAGGTGTTGCAATGCGGCAAACAACTCATCAATATTATCCGCATCATCCATCATATCACTAAAAACTACTACCAGCGACCTGCGGTGTATCTGCTCTGCTACATCATGCAGGGCTTTGGCTGCATTAGTAGGTACATTGGCAGGCTTTACCTTTAGCTGTTTTTCCAATTGATTAGTCAACAGGCGGTAGTGGGTATGAGAACTACGACATTCTGACAAATAGTTTAACCCATCGTTAAAGAATGCCAGAGCCGATGCATCTAATTGTCTTTTCAATAACTGTATCAAACCTGCTGCAGCCAGACAGGCAAAATCTATTTTTCTCGCTTTGCCTTCTGCTTCCGCAAAATACATAGATGCCGAAGTATCTACCACCAGGCAGCAACGCAAGTTGGTTTCTTCTTCATATTTTTTAACGAAGAGCTTATCCGTACGCCCATACACTTTCCAATCTACATGGCGTAACGCATCGCCCTGATTATAGAGCCTGTGCTCTGCAAACTCAACAGAGAAGCCATGAAACGGGCTTTTGTGCAAGCCAATAATGAATCCTTCCACCACCTGGCGGGCTATCAGTTCAAGATTATCTGCAAGATGGTATTGTCTTATATCGGTCATCAGATTATTCAGCCTGTTGCTAAAATTAGGTGTAATATAGATTGGCTGAAATAATTTTTTGCTAAAAAACCCATGTAATTAAACCGATATGAGTTGTGCAATTAAATTTTTACTTTTATCTTCAACCGTTAAATATCGTAATACATGAAATTTCGTACCGGTACCTTACTGGCTTTGGCAATATTAGTGGCATTCGGATTAAGCTCTTGCAGACGAGAATATATTTGTCAGTGCACGATTGTATATTCAGGACAACCGGGCTTGCCAGACAGCACTGTCAAAGAATACAAAGTAAGTGACACT
The DNA here is from genome assembly GCA_937919945.1 of uncultured Chitinophagaceae bacterium. Taxonomy (GTDB): domain Bacteria; phylum Bacteroidota; class Bacteroidia; order Chitinophagales; family Chitinophagaceae; genus Polluticoccus. The sequence goes on from CALESY010000125.1 coordinate 18,180, forward strand.
AAAAAGAAAGCTGCCAGCAAATGTGAAAATAATTCTAAGACGAGTGAAAAAGATGGTATAACGTCTGTTGAAACCTGCAAACTGTACTAAGCTAAAAGTACTATTTTTGCCATCCACTATATGGCACAGACAGATAGCAAAAACGCAATATTCTACATAAAACGCATTACAGGTTTATTACTGTTGCTTTCATTAGCAACAGTTTTTTTTATCTCTGCAATTACCAAGCTGATAGACATTGAGCCTTTTGAGTGGACATTCATGGGCCTTGGTATTGGCAACATGTTGTGGGCTTCTGTTATAGCACATATATTCATTGGAGTAGAGTTTTTAATTGGCTTATTCCTACTCTTTCATATTTACCTGAAAGAGGTAACCTACCCTATCACAATCGGCTTTTTAACTATACTCACTTTATACCTCGTCGCGCTCATCATACAACAGGGCAATACTGGCAACTGTGGCTGCTTTGGCGAATGGCTGTATATGAATCCACTACAAGCCATCTGGAAAAACATTGCTATGATAGCTGCTTTGGTAGTGCTAATCTTCATCTACCCCATCAAGCCCTACAAAAATCAGGAATGGATAGCTGCAGTATTGGCAATGGTTGGTCTTGTGACTACATTTATTGTTGCACCTTTAAATGCAAACAATAAAGCCAAAACAGTACAACGCCCGCTGGAACTGAGCTTGCTATACGCAGACAGTACAAATATGCCTGCAAAAGAATTGCGGACAGGGAAACATATTATTGCCTACATGAGCCTTACCTGCCCGCATTGCAGAAAAGCGGCGTATATGCTGCACGTTATTAAAAAACAATCGCCCGAAATACCCATTTACCTTGTTATCAGCGGTCACCCATCTCAACAAAAAGACTTTTTTGAAGAAACAAAAGCTGACGATTTGCCTTTTCTGTTGTACAAAGACTCCGAAGCATTCAGGCAGATGGCCGGCGATGGCGTACCTGCTATTTATTGGATTAATAATGGGGTAATAGAGAGAGAGGCTACCTACCTGCAATTAGACCCCGCCGATATAAAAGACTGGCTGAAAGACTAACTTCGCACTTGTAAAGATGAGTACCGATAACGAACTGGAAGAAATATGGGATGACGATGATCCCGAAAAAACTGAGCAGGAAGGAGAAATAACCCCTGTCGAAAAATTGCGCCTCACCATCACCCGTGGGCAGGAAACTATGCGTATTGATAAATACATCATGATGCGTATAGAAGGTGCTACTCGCAATAAAATACAACAATCCATAGATGCTGGATTGATAACAGTGAATGGACAACCCACTAAGTCGAACTATAAGATACGCACCAACGACGAGATAATTGTTTTTGACAACAGGGGTGATATACCCGATGAAGTAGTGCCTGAAGAAATGCCATTGAACATAGTGTATGAGGATGCTGCACTGATGATAATCAACAAACCGGATGGCATGGTGGTACACCCCGGTTGTGGTAATTATACAGGTACACTAGTGAACGGACTAGCGTGGTACTTGCATGTAGAAGACATAGAAAACAGTGCACTGCCACGTGTAGGGCTTGTACACCGCATAGACAAAGACACCAGCGGGTTATTGGTAATAGCTAAGACAGAACAGGCAATGAGCAATTTGGCGGCACAGTTCAAGAAACACACTGTACACCGTCGCTATATAGCATTGGTTTGGGGCAATTTTGAAGAAGATGAGGGCACTATCAATGTACACGTAGGCCGAAACCTACGTTTCCGCAAAATCATGGACACCTTCCCAGATGGCGACTACGGCAAGGAAGCTATTACACACTACAAAGTATTGCAACGCTTCAATTATGTTACACTCATAGAGCTAAGGCTTGAAACAGGGCGAACGCACCAGATAAGAGTTCATATGAAGTCCATAGGCCACCCGCTATTTAATGATGCTACTTATGGGGGCGATTACATTGTAAAGGGCACTGTATTTACCAAATACAAGCAGTTTGTAGAAAATTGCTTCAAAATACTACCCCGTCATGCGCTACACGCTAAAGAGCTGGGTTTTACACACCCAACAACTGGACAATGGATACAATTTGACTCTGAACTGCCACAGGATATGCAGCAGGTAATAGAACGTTGGCAAACCTACACGTCGGGCATGACACCCCAATTAAAAAATAGCCTGAACGGACAATAGCAGTTATACATTTTCGTTTTATTAATAACTAGTATTTCACAGCTACAATCCGTACTTTAACCACATCGTGCAACTAAAGGTTATAATTTAACAACAGTTAATCATGATTTAACCTTAGTTTTGTACGAATAGTTTAATTACATAAAACACCTGATTATGTTTTTATCAGCGATTAATCCACAGTTGTTGTGGTCTATGCCCAGTGGTGGTGAGTGGATAATTATATTGCTTGTTGTCATTATATTTTTTGGTGGCAGAAAGATACCCGAGCTGGCACGCGGTATTGGTAAAGGCATTCGCGAGTTCAACGACGCTAAAGAAGGCGTTAAGAACGAGATAGAAGCCGGTATCAAAGAGAAGAAAGCTGAGTAATCTTCGCTCTCACACTATCTGGCCGAGCACTTACAATGGTAATGTGCCCTGTTATTTTGTAACTCCTTAAAAACAACGGATTAAATAAATGCCGACAAGCAAAATACTGTTAGCATCTGTTTTTACGATGTTCGCTACTGTAGCCTTTGGGCAGGAGTCGCGTAGGAGCGCTGCTGCCAATAAGGATAGGATTGCACGGGTAGATACTATAATTGTATTACGTAAGGGCAAAACGAACCCGCCTGCGTTACCTATTGCTGTGGCTATGCCGAAAGTACCAAAACCCGGGCCGAAAGTGTACAAACCCGTACCGCTTGCGCATCAAACCGAGTATTATGGCTCTATGACGGGCTATGTCAATGAGTTTGTCAATAAATATTCGCGTAGCCACAACAAAACCATCCACGTAGTACATGGCCGCAGCAATAAACAGTTTCCCCTGATGGAAACAGTGCTGCAAAAACACGATATACCCAAAGAGCTCAAATACCTGGCAGTTATAGAATCTGCTCTTAATAACAATGCAGTTTCTCACGCTGGCGCTGTTGGCCCTTGGCAGTTAATGGCTCCTACTGCACGCCTGATGGGACTAAAAGTTGGGAAAGGGAGAGACGACAGGAAAGACTGGTACAAATCTACCAATGCGGCAGCTAAATACCTTGTTGACCTATATGACGAACTGAATGACTGGCTGCTGGTAGTTGCAGCTTATAACAGTGGCCCTACACCCGTAAAAAGGGCTATTGAAAAAACAGGTAGCAACAACTTTTGGGATATAAAAAAGTATCTTCCTAAGGAAACGCAAGGTCATGTATTGGCTTTTATAGCTACAGCTACAATATTTGAAAACTTCAGTAAATTTTTAGGTAAACCAGAAGCTGATGCACTTGCCACAACAGGAAATAAGGCTTCCGCAGTAACAAAGTCACGATTTACACCTGAAGAACTAAATAGCATGGCTATACTGAAGATAAAGGACCCACTTAGTATGGACCTGATGGTGCATGAACTGGGACTGGACCCCAAACAAATGGATAGCTGGAATGAAGACTACGAACTGTTTGAATACCAGGCATACCCCGAAGAAATGTACAGCCTTCGCCTGCCTAAGGACAAAGTAGATGCTTTTCTGGCCAAGAAAGAATACCTGATAAGAAAGAGCAAAGCGGTATTCAGCGCACAAAACATGTAATTTTTCAGGGAAATATTTTGGCTATTTCCGATTTAGCACTTACCTTTGCAGTCCTTTAAAATAAATAAGTATATAAATGGCAAATCATAAAGCAACCAAAAAAGACGTACGTCAGAGTGAAAAACGCCGCGATCGCAACCGTTATTACGGTAAAACCACGCGTAACGCTATCCGTACACTTTTAGCCATTACAGATAAAAAAGAAGCTACTGAGCAACTGCCTAAAGTAATATCTATGATAGATAAACTGGCTAAGCGCAATGTTATACACAAAAACAAAGCGAGCAACCTGAAATCAGGTATCGTTAATAAACTGAATGCTTTAGCATAATCATGCTTTTATACTATTTTTAAAGCCCGGATGTATTTCCGGGCTTTTTTATTTACACCCCGTACAAGGTTTCTTTTTTGAGATGAAGAAAGTATTAACCGCTATCTATATCCTGCTTACACTGGCTGTAGGCGCATTGTTTATCTACTCTGCCTTTACCAAAATATATACCCTCGAAAGCTTTGAAACATTCCAATATACCATTGTGGAATACGTAAAACTGCCTTGGTTAATGGCAGCCATCGTAGGCAGGGCATTGATAGGTTTGGAGTTTGCATTGGGCTTACTGATAGCCGTACATATTTGGGGTAAAGGCAAATGGGTACTTAAAGCTGCTCTATTGCTTACAATTATATTCAGCATCTACTTGGTGTACCTCTGGGCATATGCAGGCAACGATATCAATTGCGGCTGTTTTGGCGATGCTATTTGGATGAGCCCATCTGCCTCGTTGGTCAAAAATCTGATACTTATAATTATATTATCACTGCTGATAAAGACACATAAAGGGATATCAATCAATAAATTAAGATGGATTCCATTTACAGTTTGTATCATAGCAACAGCAACTCCATTTATCTATTATCCCATACCAGATAACCAACCCCAATGGCTGAAAAAAGGTCGTTTTCAATTAGATATGGCCGCATTATATGTCCCAAATAAAGCAGATGCACCCAAGATAGATTTGTATAAAGGCAAGCATATCGTAGCGTTCTTTAGCCTGTCTTGCCCTCATTGCCGTATGGCTGCCTATAAAATGCACATCATGAAGCAGAAAAACCCTGCCTTACCTTTATATATGATAATAGCGGGGAAAGACGAATATCTTGCAGATTTCTGGAAAGAAACCAAAGCACAAAACCTGCCCTATACCAGGCTGAAAGGCGATGATTTTACAGCCTTGGTAGGCTTTAGCTGGCCGGTTATATACTTTATGAAAGACGGATGGGTAGAAGCAGAAACTAATTATGTACTACTCAACCAATCAACCATAGAAGAATGGCTTAAAAAGCCATAGTAGTGTCAGTTAATATTGAATTAATCTTAGACCTTTTATTTTGGCGTAAAAATTGCCTTACACTGTTTAGGGTATAGAAAATACCTTGCCAATAATACAATATTCAAACACACTAAACGTTATGTTAAAATATTGTATCGGTACAATAAACAGGTTAACGCTAATTGATTTGCTTATGTCTTACAAAATGCCCCTGAAACAAGCTACACAAAAGCCAAAATGGATGACAGTTGCCTTGGTTTGTATATATATAGTAGTAGGTATATTTATAGTGATGAATAACTAACACGTGCATTAAACTATTTCATAATTTCATTGTCTGAATACAAAAAGGACAATGAAGACGAAGCTAACCGTCATTTTATTTTTACTGTTTCATAATACCTATGGGCAGTTGTATTTTCCACCCATTGCTTCGCCCGTTTGGGATACCGTCTCCCCTGCATCTCAAGGATGGTGTTTAGATAGCCTGCAAACTACTTTCGATTTTCTTGAACAGAAAAATACCAAAGCATTTATAGTGCTGAAAGATGGCAAAATTGCCATTGAAAAATATTTCGGTTCTTTTACAAAAGACAGTGTATGGTACTGGGCATCTGCTGGCAAAACACTTACTGCATTTTTAGTAGGACAAGCACAAGAACAAGGTTACTTGAAGATAACCGACACCACAAGCAAATATCTGGGAAGTGGGTGGACGTCATTAAATACAGCACAAGAGCAAGCCATCACCGTACGCCATCAATTAACCATGACTACGGGGCTCGACGATAACTTTGGCAATGATAACTGCACACAACCCGCATGCTTAGTATACAAAACATCTGCAGGCAACAGGTGGGCATATCATAATGCACCCTACACATTGTTGCATGAGGTAATTGATAATGCAACCGGCAATTTCAATACATTTTTCAATACACAATTCAGAAACCGTACAGGTGCGTTCGGCCTATGGCTGCCGGGTACAGGTGCAGATTCGTTCAACCGTATCTATTACAGCACACCTCGAAATATGGCAAGATTCGGCCTGTTATTGCTAAATAAAGGTGTTTGGAATACGGATACATTACTACGCGACACAGCCTACCTTAGGCAAATGACGACAACATCGCAAAGCATGAACATGAGCTATGGTTATTTGACATGGCTGAATGGTAAAGCAAGCTATATGATGCCAGGCTTGCAATTGGTTATTACAGGCAGTCTTGCACCCAATGCACCAGCCGATATGTATGCGGGCTTGGGCAAGAACGACCAAAAACTCTATGTGATACCGTCGTACAATATGGTAATTGTACGGATGGGTAATGACGCCGGTTTTCCTGCGGCAGCAGTAAGTGCTTTTGACAATGAGCTATGGGGTAAATTGAAAAATATATTTTGCACACCTGTTAGTGTAAATAATACTGTTATAGCAAAAGAAAATTGGCAAGTATACCCTAACCCAGCAAAGGATTATGTAGTTATTACTAACACTAACAAGAAGCCATATACAGCAACACTGTACGACGTTACAGGAAGAGCCATCAAACAAATAACTAAAAGAGATGAAACATACTCTCTGGAAATATCAGAAATAGTAAGCGGTATATACTACCTGCATATACAAAGCAACGAAGCTAAAACTGTGATAAAAATTCTAAAACAATAATTACCTGAAGTATTTTTTCAGCTTCAGAAATTGTTTTTCATATAAATGATAAGAGATGAAGCTGCAAAAGATAGACATGGCAAATGCTACTACAGCAAATACAATTGCCCAATACCATAGATCTATATTGTATTGCAACTTTTCAAAAATACGTTTCAGTAGGTTGATGATGAGAGTATGGTAAATATAGAATCCATACGTATATATACCCAACTTACTGAGTATGTTGATATCCTTTATTTTGATGGCATTATCGGGCGATAATGTTAGTATTATCAATCCTGCAAACAAAATACCTAACGCACTACTTGCCCATATAAATGGCGCATCTCCATTGAATTGTGAGAACCATACTACAATACCTATCAACAGTAGTACAAACAACTGCTTGGTATACTTAGGCAATATATTTAGCTTATTGTATAATTTTTCTTTGTGTTCCAATAACAAATATGCGGGTATTGCACCATAAGCAAATAGGTCTACATTCGTTAGCAGGTCGCTGGTAGATAAATTGTTTCGTACAAACACCACCCTTGCAACTACAGCTAATAATAAGCAGGTAGCAATAAGTTTCGGCAATGCTTTTACAGGGATAAAAAATAGCAGCAAGCCCCAGATAATATAAAAATGTTCCTCAATACACAACGACCACATAACCCCCAACGGAGATGCATTAGGTATATCGCCTGTCCACATCATCTTGTAGTTTTCAAGAAACAATATTGACATTAACCAATCAGGTTCGTAACCTGCTGCCGAACTGTTGAGGTTGATAATACTGAGAACATAAGGTGTAATGAATGCAATAAAAATAGCCAGGTAAATCAACGGCCATATCCGCAATACCCTGCGCATAAAGAAATGCTTCAGGTTCAGGCTATAGGTACGTTGTTTCTCTTCGCAAATTATGTAGGTGATGAGAAAACCACTCAATACAAAGAAGAACTGAACACCTATACCCCCACCCTTTTTTATAATGTTAAACCAAGGGAACGCGACAATCGGCAGATGGTGCAGAAACACCTTGAAACAGGCAAAAAAACGCAAGGCATCAAATGTGTGGAAATGATGCCTTTTTGTTGTTGTATGTATTGATGTTGTTTCCAATCAGTTTGTATTGCTATTCTTCCTGCTCTCCCATAGCTTCTTGTTGCTGCATCAGTATCTCGTTCTTCATAAACTGTGCTTGTTGTGCACCTTGCATATTACCTTTTGCCTGATACAACTGGGCCAATACATCATAAAATTCTGTACGTTCTGGGTCTAATTTTATAGCGCGTTCTATAGCTGCAATGGCAGGATCCATTTGTCCGATTGATGCCAGCGATATAGCATAGTTGAAATAGGCAAACTCATCTGTATTATCTGTAGCTATGTATTCTGAGTATTTCTGTGCGGCAGTAGCAAAGTCTTTCTTTTCGTAAGCTTCATTAGCGGCTATACTTGCAGTGCTGCTGCGTTTTATTACCACACAAAGTGGTTTACCGTCAATGCTTACTGTATGTATTGCATTCTGGAATTTCCAGCTATCTGCCTGCATCAGTTTTGCACTTATATAGCGAGGGTATGCTACGTAGTAGTCCCAATCTATATGATGCCGTTCTGTATAACGTCCGTAATCATAGGTTATCCAGTTGGTATCTTTAGCAAAATACTTATCAAAGCCCACCATGTTCGATCGTACTAATATTTTTCTCTCTGGTATTGGCTTCAGGTTTTTCAGCATCCAGTCTGCAGCTTGCTTACCACTGTTTTGGTAGTAATCAAGGTCATAATAACCATACGCACCTTTTACACCACCAGCCAGTTCATTGAAATAAACGTATTGATTAGGATGGCTTCTTACTGTCCACGCAATGGCAGGTAACAACCCTACAATAGCTACCACAGAAGGTAACCACTTTGTTTTTTCGTTTTTAACAAACGTACCTATCACATCCCAACCCATTGCAGCAGCGATAGTCCAAAAAGGATACACAAAAAATACGTGCCTCCATGTATCATACACAGACGAGTTTTTGTATATCATATAAAGTATGGGGAACAATGCTCCGAAAAACACAAGTACAACAGAGAACAAGCCATAAGACTTTTTCAATTTCAATACTAAAGCAATACTTAATAAAAAGCCTGCCAGCACTATTAGCGGATTAGAGATAAATATCCATTTAAACTCATAATACCATGGCATATTATAGTTCATCCTATATGCTCCCTCAAATAATACCCTTATTTGTGTTGCACGATTGGTCATACCTTTCAATGACTCTATCGGATTATCTATCGGCGATTGCAAACCCCAAGGCCATGTACTAAGCCCTAGTATATATCCGATAATAATGCCGGCCCCCAAACCAAGCATCAACCTCTTCAGCAGTTTGTTCTTATTTTCAAACAACTCTTGACGTTTGGGAGTATGCAGAAAATAATACAATACTGTAAACAGGAAAAAATATGCCAGCAATAATATACCCCCAGCCGAACGCACACCGAATGCTAAACCAAAACCCAATGCCAACCCAATAACGTGCTTCCACATCTTTTGCGGGAAATCCTGCAACAATGCGTAAAGAAAATAAATACCGATAATGAAGCCTGCGGCAAACGGAATGTCTTTCGGGTTATTCATACTCTCGCCAAATATCCGTGGCGAGAAAAAGATGAATAATATTGCCAATACACCAACAGACCATTTATCTGTTATGCGTCTTGCCAACAACCCCGTAAACAACATCATCAACGCGCCTAACAAGGCATTAAAAAAATGTCGCAAAATAAGAATGGGGATGGATGGAAACCATTGGTGCAACACCTCCATAGAATAATCGAACATACCACCATACAATTCCTGACCTATGTATTGCAGGCTCATCCCTGAATAATCTAGAGCTTGCTCATCGCCATTGGTAAAGTAATTCCATATATGCTTTCCATATTCTATCTGCAGCCACTCATCACCGCTTTGTCCGTAATCTTTACTTAACAATGGCATTAATACTATAATAGCGATGCCTATAAACCAAAATACCTTTTGCCACCACTTCGATTCCGTATGAGCCTGCATGGCTTGAGTTGTCGTCATAATTAATACGATAAGTTAGAAATTACCGGGTAAAAATAATGGTTTATGTTTTGATTATTCCATACTCACAAATGATAGAGATTCTTATTATACCGGATATAGTATACACATTAAAAAAGGTAACGTATTGCTACGTTACCTTTAATTTTTTTAAGCTGTATTCAAAAACAGTATTAACCTTCTTGATTTTCAGCAGGTGCATCAGTTGCCGCTTCATTTTCAGCAGCATCTGCCTCAGCAGCATCAGCTTCAGCTTCAGCAACTTGTGCAGCAGCTTTAGCAGACAGCTTTTCTTCTACCTTGCGTACAGACTCACTCATAGCAGCATGGCGTTTTTCAGCTTTGTGCAGACGGTGAGTTTCTTCGCGTTTAGCTACTAATTCCTCATGCTGTCCATTCCAGCTTTCAAATTTTTCCCATGCAGTTTTTTCGTCAAATAAGCCAAGGCTTACACCACGCATCAGGTGTTTCAGATACAATACACCTTTGAAAGACAATATACGGCGGCAAGTGTTGGTGGGTTGAGCACCTTCTTGCATCCAGTACAATGCGCGTTCGCGGTTCAACCTTACAGTTGCAGGAACTGTCAATGGGTTGTATGTACCTATTTTTTCAATGAATTTACCATCGCGGGGTGCTACGCTGTTAGCAGCTACGATGAAATAGAACGGGCGCTTCTTTGACCCGTGGCGTTGCAGACGAATCTTAACTGACATAAATAATAGAAATTATTTTGAGCATCAAAATTAACTGTTTTTATGTCATTTTC
>CALESY010000126.1 GCA_937919945.1 uncultured Chitinophagaceae bacterium
TAATCTATTCAACACAAAAAAATTACTACGATGAAATACAATAAATTTCTTATCATATCTGGTATGTTTCTGCTGATACTTGGCATGTCGTCATGTACAAAAAAATTAGATGAGGTGCTGCCGCAGGATGCCATCAGTAAAGACCAGGCATTAAAAGACCCCAATGCAGCCAGAACTTTATATCATGGTGTATATGGCCGTTTCCGTGCCTTTAATAGCACTTTTTATCAGTTGGGCGAAATGAGGTCGGATATTTGGGTGGATGGGCTTTTTACAGAATCGGTTGATGGCAGTTTACAAAACCTGTACAGGCATAATATCAGCAACCTGAATGTACCTTTTACCAACTGGGCAGGTTTTTATGGCCTCATTTATAACTTCAATAATGTTATAAAAATAATTCCGCAAACCCCATTGCCAGATGCAGAAAAAACAAGGATACAGGCTGAGGTGTTGGGATTAAGGGCCTATACATATTATACCATGTTACGAACCTGGGGTGCGGTGCCATTAAATACTGAGCCAGTTGAAACTATCAATAACACGGCTGAAACTTATAAACGCCGTACAGGTGCAGATACGATAATGACGCAGATAAAGGCTGATATTGAACAATCACTCACATTATTTGGCTCTGCGAATACACTATCAACTGGGAAAAGGGTTTATTGGAGCAGGATAGCCTCTCTGATTTTGAAAGGGGACGTTTACTTATGGTCAGGCACACACATGGGAGGAGGGAATGCTGATTTTACTACCGCTAAAAATGCTTTAACGGAAGTAAGAAATTTACAGGGTGCAAGCTTAGACCTGCAAGGTAACTATGCAGATATTTTTGACCCGACAAAAAAGAATAACAATAAAGAAATCATATTTGCCATCAACTATGAGCTGCAGCAGGCTGAGAACAACCAATTTGTTGGTGCCTTCACTGTCAATTCTATCCAGGCAGCTACACTATCCTTTGCACAGGCACCTACACCAACTGTTTCTTCGGTTTATCCCTTTGTAAATGGTGCTAACAGGATTGGTATCAATCAACCCATCCTTTCCCGGCTTACAACGCCACCTGCCGACCAGCGTATCACCAACACTTTCCGGGTGATGTATTCCAATGGAGCGCCGTTTGCTACAAGAGGTATTTTGCTTACAAAATATATCGGCACCACAGCAGGTACTACGCAAATTTATAATAACGATTTTCCCATTTACAGATATGCTGATGTGCTTTTATTGTTAGCAGAAGCAAAAGCAAAATTGAGTGAAGACCCCTCGGCAGAAATCAATGCCATTCGTTTACGGGGCTATGGCGCTGGTTATACACCTCATGTTAATGGAGGCGTTACTGCAAACATGAACGCCATTTTAGGGGAA
>CALESY010000127.1 GCA_937919945.1 uncultured Chitinophagaceae bacterium
ACACCCGTACCTGTATTGAAGCTATTTTCCATATCAAACAAAAAAGGGCGTACATTATCGTAGGAAAATAATGAACCACACCATTCATTAACCTGCATTCCTGCAATTAAAAAGCGAGTGTCTTCTACATTAGGTGCATCATGTGAATATAATGTTTGAAGCCCCCAAAAATAATCATAGGCAGATACCAAGCTACGTCCTGCAGCATTGTAAACCGGTGTCATTGAATTAGCTGTATTATCTAGACCAGTTACCCACATATATCTTGGTTCTACATCAAATGGTACAGTTGTAGAACCCGTAATAATACTTCTTGAATGGAAGTAATTACCTACAACATAAGCTGTACCAAAAGTAGGGTCTTCGTACATGGCAATGCCATACTCATCAGCCACACCAGCATCGCCAACGCCCATACAAAAATGATCGTCTGCAACCGGGTTAGGGGTAATAGTCAGGTTTTGATCGAAAACTATGTTCATAGTGGCACTTTTAAACACATCTGTTGACGTGATAGCATCTAATGAAACACCATTTACACTGCCCGTTACGTGAATATCTCCATTGCTCATTTCTGTAAGTCTCATAGCAATATCAAAATCACATGTTGCGCCTGTACTAGTGGTATAAGAAGTATTAATTAATGCAGTATTGAGAACTGAAAATGCACCGCCTGTATAGTCAACTCTTATCACAAACCCTTTTTTATTACCGTAAGTAGAAAAACCGGGCGTGTTTGGTAAATCGGTATTATTATCCGTCCAATATCCACATATATAAATATCCCCGTTTGAATGGAGAATACTATGTAGTGGGTATAAAGACTCGTTAGAGTTTGAAGGATAGATTGCAACAGGGTCCGCCTGTACAATACAGTCATTATCAACGGGTGTAATAAGAACTCTGTCATTAGCTGCATTAGGTCTTGCAAGTGCAGTAATAAAATATGTAGCTGCACTAGTATTTTTGTCACCTACTATATCAACCACTCTTTCGTCAACATAGTTCGGGTCATCTAATATCTCCGAAGCATTTACAGAACCGTTTTGAGTTAAACTCAAACAATGAATAACATTGTTTCCTGCAGTTCCGCCATAGTCATATACTGTCCCAGCAGTAATGGTCGCTTCTGGCTGACCTGGCGTGCCGAAAGCATCTGTAGATATTTCATTAGAATAAGCCTTCATGTCGTAGTCAAAATCGTAAGAAACTACATGCGGAAATTGTGCATAACTGTAACTATTGATAAGTATACAGGCAAAGATTAAACACAAAGTATATTGCCTAAAAGTTCTGATTATATAATTTATCAGTTGCATATTTAGTTGTTTTTTTGATTTGAAAATTGAATGCTCTAACTATGGGTTGATTAATAGTTTTTCAAATAGCACTGTTTCAGTACTACTTATTATTTTAATCATATAAACACCTGGTGTAACATTGCCAATATTTATTCTTTTATTTATAAGTGAGGCTTTGCCGGTATATAGGTCTGATACTACCTGTCCTAAAAGGTTTACCAACCGAACAGAAACATCTTTATTGACGTCAAACGATTTGGCAAAAGCTATTTCTATATCACCTTTGGTAGGATTGGGATATACCATAGTTTTATCACTTTGTATTAATGCCGAATTAATACCTGTTGTGAAATTTTTGTAATTACCAGAACCTGAGAATGCACATTGATCTTCAGGGTTATAACTATAAGAACCAGTTATCATTGAACCGGTACCCACAAGTGGAGTTGGTGTATTCGAAAAACTTGCAAATACCGATAATGTGCAAGTAACAGCATTGCCTGTATGGTCGTTAGCATCTGCAGTTCTGTAATCCATGTTTGTACTAACACCACAAAATGGTGAGCCAGTTACAGTACTAGTGCTTGTTCCTAAAGCACATGCCGGCACGTCAAGATCACAGCCATCAGCACGGACATTTTTAAGATTAAGCAAGTTAGATGTCCCACCTTTCCATCTTGGTACAGAGAGAATTACATCGTCATTTGGACTATTACTTGCTCTAGCAGCAAAAGTTGGATTCCATGCGTTGTGGTTTAAGACATTATCTAGTAAGTGGTAGCTATTGTTTAAAGTATTAGTTCCAGTACCAACTTGTGAGTTATAAGTTGTCCAACCGTAATTTGTAAAAGAAATGTTGCCAGTACTCGTAAAATTATAATCCAAGCCAACATCCCATAAAAATGGTCTGTAATCACTGTAAGAAAAACCACCACCGCCACTACACCATTCGTTTATTTCTAATCCAGCAATAACAGACCTTATACCGCCGGTATGAGTATTAGATGAGCATGAAGTTAAAGTTTGTAAAGCCCAAGCATAATCATATCCTTGAAACAAAATTCTGCTATCACCAGAATTAGTATGTACCATACTGGAATTGACCCATGTAACGGTAAGAAATGCTGGAATAATATCGAAAGATGAACCTGACCCACCACTGCCAGAAAAATAAAAAGTATTACCAACTATATAGCTACCATTAGTCCCATCTTCTATCAAGCCTGTACCATATTCAAAAGAAGGATAATGGGTTTGGTTATCAAAACCTATATGATCTTCACTCACGAAGTTTAGATTGTTATCAACTACCAAATTCATTAATGCACTATAGAAATAATTTGCACTATTTTGCCAAGCAACACCATTTACACTTCCTGTAACAAATATGTCCCCACTCGCCATTGGCACTAAACGCATAGCAATATCATAATCATTCGTTGCGCCTGTAGATGTTACATATTGAGTTTCGTACGTTTTGAAATTTATTACAGTACCTCCTACAGGGTCAAACTCTAATATAAAGGCTTTTTTATTGCCATAGTTTGTGAAATCAGGGTTGAAGGGTAAGCCTGTATTGTTATCTGTGTAATAACCACATACATAAAGATGCTGAGTACTTGATAAATAAATTGAGTGTAATGGATATAATCCATCAGAACCACCTGTAGGTTGTACCATTTGTACATTTCTTAACAACACGCCAGTCTTATCAACTGATAGAATCAATATGCCATCTTGGTTACCCGCAGATGGTCTTGCTGATGCTGTAATGTAGTATTCTGCACTGCTTGTTGCACCATTACAGACAACATCTACCGTGCGTTCATCTTCATAATTAGGATCGTCATAGTAAGTTGAAGAAAGAATAATCCCATCATCTTGTAGGTTAAGAAAGTGAATTGCATGATCTGTGGTGCTGTTATAGTTGTAGATAGTGCCTGCCATTACCGATTCCTCTGCTGTTGCTCCGTCACTTGCAATTTCAGTAGAATAGTTCTTTACGTCATCGTCAAAATCGTAAATAGTAGTTTCCGTTTGTGAAAATCCAATAAATGGCAATCCAAGGCAAATTGTCAGTGTGCAGCAAATAATCGCTGAATGCAGACAGCAAAATAGCCCTGCAGATCGGGAAGAGAGTTGGTTTCTCATACACTTTATGGTTTTAATTTTGTGAAAATGTAAAAAATAGACAGACTGGAATCCTAATAACTTATTGTAAGTAACATATCCTCTTGTTACACAAAATTGCGACAACTATGTTTTAGAATTGTTAAACAGACAATGTATTTCTACCATCATAACGATGGAATTTCTGCCATTCATACAATGGTAATTATACCATTGTATGAATGGTATAATTACCATACATTTAATAGACAATACTTGCCCTGTGAAAAACAAAGAACTTATCTGTATAGCCATTGCAGAAGATCATCAACTTGTTTCAGATGGATTGCGTTTTATTCTTAATCATAAGCCTCACTATCAGGTACAAATTCTCGCATCAAATGGCAAAGTATTACTAGAGCAGATGGCTTTAACTGAGCATATACCTCACGTTTGCCTCTTAGATGTTCGGATGCCGGAGATGAATGGTATTGAAACCCTTGCTCTGTTAAAAGAAAAATACCCGCAAACAAAGGTTCTCATGTTATCTCAGCACCATCATGAACACGTTATCATTAACTCATTAAAGCGTGGGGCAAGTGGTTATCTGCTAAAAGACGCAACCCCGACAGAATTATATGAAGCAATTGATACAGTTTATTCAGGGAATCACTATTTCAAAAACCTGTTACCTGATTATTACAAGAAAGTTGATACAGTACCTAAACTAAGTGAAGTAGAGTATAAACTAATACGTCTAATTTGTGAAGACTTGGCAGATAAAGAGATATCGGAAAAAATGAGTACTTCACTACGAAATGTTCATGCATATAAAGAGAAATTATTTGAGAAACTACACGTACATAGTAAAGTAGGAGTGGTAATATATGCTATGCAGAATGGCTTAATTTAATCATCGTGTTTTCACGCTTCTTTATTTGTATAAAAAACGATTGCGGATTTGTTTGCCAATGACAATCTTTAATCCATGAACGTTATTTGTTTGGAAGAAGAAGCGTTTTACAACTTAATTGACTGCGTTGTAGAACGCATGAATGCAGGTACAACCAAAGTGCCTGATAAATGGATTTCAGGGGATGAGGCGATGGCTATGCTGCGTATCAGCAGTAAAACCACTTTGCAGAAATTACGCGATGAAGGGAAAATCAGGTTTTCACACCCTGAAAAAAAGCACATCCTCTATGACAGAGATTCAATCAATGAATATTTAGAAAAACATGCTAAAGAAACTTTTTAACAATGGATGAACAGACATATATTAAACGCTTTAATCAGGGCTACCAGCTTGCTAAACATGAGCCAGCATTATTCGCTCAAATCACCAAGGGCAATGAAGACAAGCAAGGTATCATTGCTATGAAAGAGGGAGCCAAGCAGGCTGAACGAGAGCAGTTCAGGGAACGCCTGCAAAGCGTTTATTTGAAAAACGCCAAACAGAAAGATAAGAACAAAGGCAAAGACCTTGATTGATATATAGTCAGTATTACGCTCGCAGACAATCATATCTGCAAGCGTATCTTTTATACTCCCTTGAATACCGTTGATACTTGTATCTGATAAGGAGTGGTGATAACAGGATTAATCCGTTTTTTCGCTTTTTCCATTATCAGGTTAGCCGCATTATTGACCTCATTTAATACCGGGTCGTAGCATAAACGGGCATAGATTTCAGTAGATGCCTGACTTTTGTGGTTCAATGCCTTGCCTATGATTGTCAAGCTGGCATTACCGATAGCCATATAGCTCCCTAGTGTTCGCCGTAAATCATGGATCCTGAAATCATACACTCCCATACGCTTCTTGATACGCGCAAAAGATTTTTTCGGGTCAACCAGATGTCCCTCTTTACCATCCCCCGGAAAGACATATTGAGAAGGGGCAACGGATAGTTTATTCTGTTCTGACCGTCGCTTCAGAATGTCAATGGCAGCATGGGATAATGCATGGATATTGACATCTCCGTTTTTTGTGTCTGTTTCAGGCAGGCGCCAGCGTTTCAGGTCAAAGCATATATATCCGTATACTTCATACGCAGCAAGGTTGTTTTTCTGGCACCAATAAAAAGGCAAAGCATGAAAAAATCCTGATAGATTTGTTCTTCTTCCTTTAAAGCTTCAAAAAATAATCGCAGTTCTTCACTGTTTAAAAACCTGTCCCTACTGACTGTTTTAAATCGCCTGATACCGGTACAAGGGTTTGCGCCTTTGTAGTATTCCTCATGGATTCCAAAATTAAAGATAGCTCCCGCCATATCGATAATACGGTTGGCTTGCGTATACTTTTTAGCCTCTCCCAATTTTCGATGAATTTCCTTCATCTTTTGTTTGGTAATATCGCTCAATTTCAAATGGCCGATTTGGGGTGTAAGATGATAGTCTATGGCATCTTTATTTTCTTTGGGTCGTTTTGTTCTCACTAAAGCATGTTCAGTATAGTATTTTTCAAATAGCTCATTAAATGTAAGCTCTCCGCGTTTCTCTCTTTTAATTGAATTAGGATTTGTACCACTAATAATCTGGCTGTTAAGGTATATGGCTTGCTTTCTGGCAGCTTCAATAGAAATATCGGTCAGCCGCCCGATTTTGATACGCAGATTCTTATACTGTATACGCCTGTAAAACATAAAAGTCTTAACACCGCCCGGGTTGATCCGCAGGATAAGGCTAGGGGTCTTTGTGTCCCGTACCTCGTATTGGGTATCGGTAAAGGGTAGGGCTTCTAAGGCTGATTTTGTAAAATTGAAAACAGTAAGCATGGGAACCTTTAGGGGGCAATTAGGGGACAATCTGCGTTAAAATCCGTACATAAACACAGATGACGACCTTGACTGATTCGCCCTTTACTTGCTGAAAATAAATGATTTTCGTATCAGGAAATACGAGCATTAAAACTGCTTGGAAAAATTCGTAATGATGGGGTCGCAGGTTCGAATCCTGTTATCGGCACCATTTTTCAAGCACTTATATTGCATCATCATTTATTCAGTATGTTCTAGGGGACAATTAGGGGATAATCTGGATATACAAACAATAAACAGCCGTTTCATGTTAGCTGTAAATTACCTTGTTGTATATCTAATTAGTAGGATCTTTTCCTTTGTAATTTATATCTGGTCCCATACGAATCTTATCATCTACAGCATTTTTCAAGCCTTTATTATCAATTCCTTTTATTTTTTTCTGTAAGCAATTACGGGATCGAAATATACCAGCTATAAATACATTTATATTTTATTGTGGTTCATTTTCTACCTTAAAGCACACCCTGTCGGGTTTGTCCGCGAAAAGCTGACATAGATTAATATCCTGACCACGCAAGGGTTGAATGAATATGAAGATGGGCAATGGGTTAAAGTATTCGGTCTTGTGTTAGTAAGGCAGCGCCCGGGCAGAGCAGCCGGAGTTTGCTTAATCACCATTGAGTATGAAACAGGATTTGCCAATCTTGTGGTATGGGCAAGCCTCTTTGAAACCTATCGCAAGGAAATACTGCGTGCTACATTCCTAATGGTTGAAGGCAAGCTAAAGCGTGAAGGTGAGGTAACGCATGTAATCGTGAACAAGTGCCATGATATGTCGAGGATGCTAAAGCAGCTTAGCGAGGAGGATAATCACAGGCAGTTGCAGACACTTTCGGCAGCAGACAACACCAACGACGGCAGAATAACTAAAACTATTTATTGATAGGGAATATCGATGTAGTGATTTACGCCCCGCCTCATATTCTGTCCTATTTTTGTACTGATAATGAAATGTATCACATACCTGTTGTTTTTTTTGATGGCTGCATCTGTGGCAATGCCCGTATATGCGCAAAAAGCCATACAAAAGCTATCCGCTACTAAACAACTACAGGTAAAAAACAAGAAGATGAAAGTAGATATATGGAGTGATGTAATGTGCCCTTTTTGCTATATAGGCAAGCGCAAGTTTGAAGCTGCACTGGCACAGTTTGCTAATAGGGATGATATAGAAATAGAATGGCACAGTTTTCAGTTAGATCCAGATGTAGAGCCACAACCTGGCAGGGATGTATATAGTTATCTGGCAGAGCGCAAAGGCGTGAGTGATGCACAAAGCAGGCAGATGCACGACAATGTGGTGTCTATGGCAAAGCAGGTAGGCTTGCAATACAATTTTGATAAAGCGGTTATTGCCAACTCTTTTGATGCGCACCGTATAGGCCATCTTGCCAAAAAATACGGCAAAGGTGATGCGATGGAAGAACAACTGTTTCGCGGTTATTTTACAGAGGGCAAAGACATTGCCAATCATGATGTATTGTTAGCGATGGCAAAAGCGATAGGTATAGACGAAGCGGAAGTAAAACAAGTATTGCAATCGAATACCTATGCAGATGCTGTAGAGGCAGACATACAGCGTGCTGCTCAGATAGGTGTACGCGGTGTGCCTTTCTTCGTGCTCAACAATAAATATGCCGTAAGCGGTGCGCAACAACCCGAAACTTTTTTGCAAGCACTGACGCAAGCATGGAAAGAATACGAAAAAGATAATCCTAAACTAACAGTAGTAGGTGGCGATGCTACTGAATGCGAGCCGGGTGGTGAGTGTAATTAATCTACACCTGTAGATTATGGTGCACTGTTATCAGGTTTAGATAATATAGCCTGATAAATTTCTGGTCTTGGTATGCAGATTCATTTTTGATTCACGTGCACAGACGGCACGTTACTCTCTTTCATTTTCTGGTATCCTGCATGTATCAGGCAGATGCCTATAAACT
This sequence comes from uncultured Chitinophagaceae bacterium, assembly GCA_937919945.1. Lineage (GTDB taxonomy): Bacteria > Bacteroidota > Bacteroidia > Chitinophagales > Chitinophagaceae > Polluticoccus. The sequence continues at coordinate 8,175 of CALESY010000127.1, forward strand.
CTGTAACATACAGCATCTCTATGTAACCGAATTTGGAAAACGAACCACCAATGCCGGGTAGCAGCCCGCCTGCAGCTATCAGCACATTACCCCAAAACTTACTCTTGTCTATCATCGTACGGTAGTACAAGTATGCAGAATAGCACGCACCACCAACTAAGAATATAAAAGCATAGATATTGATAAATGGTGTAATGGCACGTATGTACGACCATTTAAGCAATTTACCCCCTAACTTACCGCCTGTCGTTTCAATTGGGTTCAACGGAGATAATATCACTAATACAGCAGCTGTCAGTATTATTGTCACAAGAACAGCAGTCAGTATATGTGCCGTTCTTTTTTTCAGCAGCAGGTACACCGTGCCTTGAGCCAGTGGAGCACCCCCCAACAGTGCGCCGAATATATACCACACTTTGAAGTTCACTGGTGAATAACCTGCCAGTGCATGTACACTTTCAGTAATAGTACCTGCGCCGTAAAAGAAGATGCCGATAGCCCACCATAACAAGTATGTAGCTGAAGTATGTTTGCGCCAATGCAGCCACAGCTCCACAAAAAAGAAGGCAGAAAACAAAGTAGTAGCTATGGGAATATAATTCAGCAAATAAGGGAAGCTTTATTGTAAAGCTATGTACAATACTTATGTGTCGGGCACTGCATTTGTCATTCTATTGTCACAGATGTTGCTTTTTCATTCATGGTATGAACAATCCTATTATATTGAAATAATAATTAAAATTGTGTATATTTGTTGTAATAAAAGCTCCTTGAGGTTTGCATCAGGTATTGCTGAAAATTGTTGCATTTTGTTGCAGTTTTTACAGAACCTCCAAAAAAGCAACAAAAAGCAACAAAACAAAATAAATTTAATTCGAAAAAAATATGACAAAACTCCCCTTTAGGGGATTTAGGGGTTAACTTTGCCGTCATGATTTATCATTTTGTAGTGGGCGATATGGCTGCTCAACCTTTACAGGAAGCCATACTCAGCGAACCAACCTTACAAGGCGAGATAATAGTATTAAAAGACCTGCTCCATATAGGTCCTTTGCAAAAAGAAGAAGGACAAGGCTTCAGCGAGTTGCGAGGTGCTTTCTGGCAACATGTAACAGGTAGCGACAAGCCTGTTGAAGTAGCCGATATGGAACGTTTGCTGGAGGTGTCAAAGCATTTGTATGATAACCCTGATACGCAAGCGTGGCTCTGGATGGCTCCCTGGCCTGCCGATGTTTGTGCCTACCACTGGATGCTGCCATATATGAGCAAGCATACGGGTCGGTTCTACTTAGTAAGTATTGCGGGGCTGCCATTCCTGAATGAGGATGGTAAAGTGTATTTCCCTAAAAACATCAGTGAGATACTACCCCGGGAATTGGTGAAGGCACGTAGACTGGCAAGGCAGGTAACGCCTGCAGAGTTTGAAGTAGATGGAGATGAATGGCAGAAGATGGTTGCAGACAATGCCGGCATACGTACGCATGAGGGTGGTAAAAAAACAGCACCGCGCGCAGAAAGCCATTACGATAATATATTGTTGAGTTTTTGCTCGCAGCAGTTTCAGAAAGCGCACAAGGTTGTCAATCAGGCTATCAACAAGTACAACGTACCGACAGGTGATGTTTACCTAGGCTGGCGTTTGCGAATGCTGGCAGAAGAGGGTAAACTGGTAATGCAGGGAGATGCATCCAAAACATTGAAGGACTTTGAAATAAAACTGATAGGCGGCGATGCTATAATAGCAGGTGATACAGCTACTACTGAAGCAGCCAATTAGTATATAACACAGCATGAGATTTGAACTGCCATTAACGGAAGAAAGGGTGAAGCCGCATCAGGTAACGGCACTGCACTTGTTTGTGGTGCTTACTATGTTTATCACGGCTGCCGTTTTACTGGTGAGTTACTATGCTGTCAGCCATATGCCGGAGGATAAAGCATTGTCTCATCGTTCTGTTCTCTACTATGGTTTAGCGGCAGGTATGTCGGTATTGTTATTGTCGGTATTGATGCTGGTAATAATACTTGTGAAGAACAGATGGCTTCAAAAACCGCTGAATAACTTCATCATGCGCGGTATAGAATTGTTAATCATGTTAGTTTTTAGTGGCATCGCATTGGCAAATGGCATTATAGTACCGGGTATTATTTTCATTGTATTAGCGGCAGCTATTTTGTTTGCTATCAATTGGGAACGTAAGAAAGATGTACCGCTTACTATTGTGGTAGATAAAGAAGGTATCAAGCCACCGGTCAACTCGCGTAAACGTTTTATTGAATGGCCAGAAGTTGAGCATGTGCTGTTGCGCTTCGGTACGCTTACTATCAATTGCGCGGATAACCGTTTGTATCAATGGAACATAGGCAACACAGAGTTTGAGCACGATGTGTTTGAAGTATTCTGCATAAGGCAGGTAGATAAGGCAAGAGAACAACGTGATAAGAATGATTGGTAAGCCTGATTTTGAAAGGCTAATTGTTGATATTATTAAACTAAATAAAATTCCTGTAAGGTTCGGGTATGACACCATACTTATTATACGCAGACAACGAGGGCAAGATATTTGAAGACAAGAGCTTGTATGCTATTGGTCGCAGTGGTTGGGATGCTTTGCCTGTTGAAGAAGATGCATGGATAGAACTTCCTGACGGAGGTTCGTTATACCACCTACCAATGCGCAGGGGAATAGGGATAGATGTAAAAACAGGCGAAATGCGCCTTTGCGAAAAAGGCTGGGCTGTGGCTGCTTTCATACCACCGGCACACACGGGTTTTTATATGGCAGCATTTGAAGCATTGCCAGATGCACCTACATTACCATTGTTTTGCTACACGGCTGTTGGGTGGCACGATGATAAGTTTTATGTTACTGCTACACGTATTGAACGTGATATAAGGCAGGAGTGTAAGGGATATGATGACACACTAATACACAAAGGTGTGGAAGATATGTTATCGGCATATCCGCACAACCGCTTGGTGCAACACCTTGCCAACAACTGTGCACTGACCTATCACTGCCCTGCAGCACGCAACTACTTTATGGGTCGTTGGGAATGTCCCATACCTGCATCGCCTGCTTGTAATGCCAATTGTATAGGTTGTATATCCTTTCAGCCAGAAACGGAAGAAATATTCTCATCGCAAGACAGGTTGACGTTTAAGCCCACTGCAGCAGAGATTGTAGAATATACAGTACCGCATTTAGAGACAGCTCCTTATCCGATAGTAAGTTTCGGGCAAGGATGCGAGGGGGAGCCACTGCTAATGTGGGAGACCATCCGCGAGGCGATTATTGAAATACGGAAGCATACAAAGAAGGGCAGTATCAACATCAACACCAACGGTAGTAAACCCGATGCAGTTGAGAAATTGATGCAGGCAGGATTAGACAGCATCCGTGTTAGTTTGAACTCTGTACGCCCTGAAGTATATACGAAGTATTACCTACCCAACAATTATACGTTTGATGACATACGCGAGAGTGCGCGTATAGTACGCAAATATGGTGGCTGGGCGTCTATCAATTATTTTGTATTTCCCGGTATGACGGATAGTGTGGCGGAATACGAAGCTTTGAGAGATTTTATTAAATATACTGACATCAGCATGATACAGTGGCGTAATTTCAACATAGACCCGGACTGGTATTTGGGTAAAATAGGTGTTGCAGATACGGGTGAATGTTTGGGTGTACAGCAGATGATGGAACTGATACAGGAAGAGTTCCCGAATCTTAAATACGGATACTTCAATCCGTCAAAAGAACGTATGCTGAATTATGATACTGATTTTGCACATTAACAGTATTCTTACAATAGTTTGATTATTTTAGACTGTAATGGAAGCAACACAACAAAGCATTAATATTAAAGCATCCGTATGGACGGTAGGTGTTCATGTTGTGCTGTTGTTGTTATTTTTCTTTATCAAGTACAATACCATAACTGAGCAACCCTTACAGGAACTGGGGATGGAAGTAAATTTAGGTACAGATGCTGACGGTAGTAGTACTGATCAGCCTATGATAACAGAAGACCCCGCCCCGGATAACAGAGAAGCAAATAATGTAACTGTTGCCACACCACAGGAGACCAATACAGAAAAAGAGGTATTAAAAACTGAAGAGCCTGACGCGCCTGTTATCAATACAAAGCCTGCTGAAACAAAGAAGCCTGTACGCAATACAGTAGTAGCAGAAAAACAAAAACAAACCACTAAGACAAATACACAAACAACACAGCCTGCACAGCCCAAGCCACAACAACCACGTTATGTATATAACGGCGGCACAGGTCGTGGTGGTAATAGCGCAGCTACAAATAAGCCCGGTACAGGCGAAGGCAACACAACAGGCTCGGGCGACAGGGGCGTACCGGGTGGCACTCCAGGTGCAAGTAATTATACGGGCACACCCGGCAGGGGGGGGATCAGTCATACCATCAGAGGGCGTAGCATTATAGCCTACCCGCCACCGGAGGCAGATTATAAAGAAGGTGGTAAAGTGGTAATACGTGTAACAGTAAATAAAGATGGAGAAATCGTCGGGAAGCAAGTGAAGTCTTTCAGCAATGCAGAAATTAAAAATATTGCTTTGCGTAAGCTAGATAAAGTGAAATTTTCAAGGCGAACAGATAGTGATGAAGAACAGTTTGGTGATATTACTTTCGTATTCAAAACACGTTCCTGACCCCAAAGTATGGATATAGATAAACGCTACGACAAGACACTCAGTTATCTCTACGAGAAATTACCTATGTTTTCCAGACAGGGAGCAGCAGCACTAAAACCCAATCTGGATAATACTATCAGGATTTGTGAGTTACTTGGCAATCCGTATGAGCAGTTTAAGTCTATCCACATTGCAGGTACTAACGGGAAGGGTAGTACAAGCCACATGCTGGCAGCCGTGCTGCAAGAGTGCGGTTATAAAGTAGGTTTATATACATCGCCTCACTTAGTTGATTTCAGAGAGCGTGTACGCGTAAACGGTAAACCTGTAAGCAAGGAATGGGTTATAGATTTCGTTGAGAAATTCACAACCAACATAGAAGAAATTGAACCTTCTTTTTTTGAGATAACAGTAGGTATGGCATTTGCTTTCTTTGCAGAACAGCAAGTAGATTATGCCGTTATAGAAACAGGGCTGGGTGGCAGCTTGGATAGCACCAATGTCATAACCCCCATCTTATCTGTGATTACCAACATCAGCTACGACCATACTGATTTACTTGGTGATACTTTAGCAGCCATTGCAAGTGAGAAAGCAGGCATCATTAAACAGCAAGTGCCGGTAGTGATAGGTCAACAACATGAAGAAACAGAGCGTGTATTTTTTGAAAAAAGTGTTCACTTGCAAAGTACTGTTTATTATGCAGATGCCATGTGGGATTTGGTACGAACAAGCAGTACACCATCTGTACAATACTATAAGGCTGTAAACCGAGCAATGCGCGAAATGTATGACCTGACGAGCGACCTGCCGGGCAGCTATCAATACCACAATATCAAAACCGTATTGGCTGCTGTTGATGTGCTAAAGGCTAATCAAGGTATAGACATACCATTTGCAACGGTACAAAGAGCGTTGAGCAAGGTAAAGAAACTAACAGGGTTGTTTGGCAGATGGGACGTATTACAAGATACACCACTCATCATAGCAGATGTGGGGCATAATATAGCAGGCATAACGGAAGTAACCAACCAGTGGAAACAGATAGATGCCGATAACAAACATATAGTAATCGGTTTTGTGAAAGATAAAGATGTAGATGCTGTATTGACGCTGTTGCCTAAAGACAATACTTATTACTTCTGTAATGCCAATATCATACGCGCATTGCCTGCATCTGAGTTGAAAAAGCGAGCAGAAACCGCAGGCTTGCAGGGCGAAATGTATAGCAGTGTAGCTGATGCTGTAAGTGCAGCGCGTAATGCCGTTACTGCAAGTGGAGCAGTATTAATTACCGGAAGTTTCTTTATCGTAGGTGAGGCTATTGAATACCTGAATGTGAATAATGGTAAGTTATTTCCCACGTCCTTGGAAAATTACCATTAGCGTATAGAGCATTATTTTTACATCTAGTGCGAGAGAGCAGTTTTCAATATAGAGCAAATCATACTTCATGCGCTCCATCATTTCCTTTACGTTTTCAGCATAGCCAAACTGTACCATACCCCATGATGTAAGCCCCGGCTTTACCTTATGCAGGTATTTGTAGTGCGGATGTGTTTGACTGATGATGTCTATAAAATGCTTACGCTCAGGACGTGGCCCTACCAGCGACATATCGCCCTTCAATATGTTTACAAACTGTGGCAGTTCATCAATACGCCATTTGCGCATAAACTTACCCCAGGGTGTGATACGGGCATCTTCTTTACTACTCAATGCAGGGCCTTGTGCCTCTGCATCTACGTACATAGAGCGAAATTTGAAAATATAGAACGGCTTGCCGAATAAACCAATGCGTTCTTGTTTATAAATAATAGGTCCGGGAGATGATAGCAGTACTCTTATAGCTGCAAACAGGCAAACAGGAGATAATAAGATCAGTGCAAACAATGAGGCGATAATATCAAGTGCCCTCTTACAAACCCTTTGCCAATCGGGCATCAGGTCGGGGTGGATGTGTATCAATACTGCATCATAGACATTGCTTGTTTTTACGGAGCCTGATATGATATCGTATAAATCGGGTAGTACTTTAACAACCACAGGGCGATAGCTTAGTCGAGTAAGTATATTTTCGAGCAAATGATGTTCTGATGAGTCTACAGCTACCACTACTTCTTCAATGTTGTGAGTATCAATAATGCTTTCCAATTCAGATAAATGCCCTAGTTGCGGCAAGTGCTTACTCATACCATTTGCCGCTTCAAGATTAGAGTATATAAATCCTTTAAAGATATTACCCAATGCTTTCGGGCTTTCACTCATTTGCTTATATACGTCAATGGCTTTCTGGTTGCCACCGATGATGAGTGTGTTAAAGCCAACTTTGCCGCTGATGATATTTGCTTTTACTCTGTTGAGTATTATCATCCTGACAAACAATGTAAAAGCTGTATGTATTAATAGGTATCTGCCTGTCATTCGGATAAAGTAGGAATAGTCAACCGTATCATTAGCAAATACGAATAGAGAGATAAATATGCTGCCTAAAATGCAGGATATGAGTGTGCGGTTTATTTCATTTAACCTTGATTTACGGTACAGGTCGAAGTAGGTACCGGATAATAAATATAATAACAGCCAAAACCCGGGAATAATAAATATCCCGAAAGTATAATCTCTTGTTTGTAATGTACTAAGAGACTGAAAAAAGCCGGTACCATCTAACAATGTATGACGATAAGCCCAGAATACAATCCAGGATATGGCAGCGGTTGTATAATCGGCTAATACGAGGCTGCGAACGGCTCTTTTTTTTGCCGGAATCAACATGCTGTTAGTATGTGATTAGTTTTATATTGTCTATCAATACATACGCATCCGATGCTCCATCGGGTAGCTTCGCTTTCAGCAGCATGCGTACAGTAGTGGCGTTATGTGTACCAATAAAGGTTTGCACGCCTATGTATATCTTACTCCAGTTTTCATTAGCTTTTACGCCGCCTATGTATTCATTATAAGTCTGTCCTGACTTGGTGGTTTGCAAGCCTATTTCGAAAGTCGTATTGCATTTATAGTTTACTTCAATATATGCTTCTCCGTTTTTAACAGGGATATCTTTGTTATTAATGTTTTCAGAGTTGGGTTTTTGCTTGGTAAGATAAATGAACCCAGATCCGCCACCCTCAAATACTTTAGTGGCATCTGTAGAGCGCACCATAGAAGTGTCTTCTGTCTTGTAGTCATACATTTTGAGGAATGTATTGCCTGTTTCAAAATCTTCCTTCCATTGAAACTGTGCTGCTTCTGTGTATTGCACTGTAGCAGTACGGTTATATGTTTTACCCGGTGCTGCTTTCAGGACAAATGTATCGTTACTATAAAACGGGTATATGACCTGAAAAGATTTAAGTCCGCTATATGTAATACCCGGAGAAAGTGTTATGAACGAGTTGCTGTTGACAGGCACAGGTACATTGGCAGGCAGGTCGTATGCTCCAATTAGTGCATTGTCTGCATATACCCAAACACTCGTTATTTTGCTGTGGGTACTGCCTGTTTTGTTCATGTCGTTCGATGTAACACGAAACGAGTCTATTTTCAGGTATGTGGGTACCTGTTCTGCGGGATTAATGATATTGCAGCTTTGTGAAAAGAAAGCCGCAGCTATTATTGCTGTTGTTACTACTTTCATTATGTATACCGTCAAAGTATCTGTCTATTCAATAAGCAATAATTGTGCTAAACGTTGTGTAATTCGTTATGAAGGCTCATTTTTTTCAGTATCTGGTGAGCTACATCCATAGCCTGAAAGCCGTCATACACGCTCACGCGTACGGGTTTGTCGTTGATAATAGCATCAGCAAACTCGGCCAACTCTGCACGGATAGCGTTAGAAGGAGATACCTCCGGCATTTGTACTGATATAACTTTTTTATCTCCATTGGGCATATCCAGCGGGAAATCGAACATATTGCGTTTGCCTATGTCATCTTTCAACCTTACTATTTCTGTTTTCTTATCCAGAAAATCAACACTTATATATGCATCACGCTGAAAAAGGCGAAGTTTACGCATTTTTTTGAGTGATATACGGCTGGCTGTAAGGTTAGCTACACAACCATTGTCAAACTCGATGCGAGCGTTAGCAATATCGGCTGTTTCGCTGATAACGGATACACCACTGGCCGATATACGACGCACAGGGCTTTTTACCAAGTGCATTACAATATCTATATCGTGTATCATCAGGTCGAGGATGACGGACACATCTGTTCCACGCGGGTTGAATTGTGCCAGCCTGTGAGCCTCAATAAACATGGGTTGCAGGGTTTCTTCGGTCAGTGCCAGATAAGCCGGGTTGTAGCGTTCTACGTGACCCACCTGACATTTGATGCCTGCCTCTTTTACCAACTTTACCAATTCCCGGCCTTCGTCCAGTGTATTAGCAAGGGGTTTTTCTATAAAGAAGTGTTTACCTGCCAGCAGGCATTTCTTGGCTATCTCGTAGTGGTTAGTAGTAGGGGCAACAATATCCAGTGCATCTACTTCCTGTATTAATGTGTCAACATCTGTATAACGGGTTACATTATACTCAGTGATGGCTTTTTCTGCCTGCTCATCGCTTGGGTCGAAAAAGCCGATTAGCTGAATGGTAGGCACTTCCTTCCATTGTTGTATATGTATCTTGCCCAGATGGCCTGCACCTATTACACCTATCTTTAGCATTCGTCTGCCTATGTATGGTAAGTTTGTATATATTTATGTGCTCTCAGAGTGTTGCAATATAGCAATTAACCGTCACTAAATTATGCCTTCGTCTGCCATGCTTAGGTAATTTGTACCTGCAATTATCAGGTGGTCAAGTAGTTGTATATCCATATAGGCAGCTGCTTCCTTCAGTTTTTTAGTGAGTTCTTTATCTTGATGGCTGGGTTGCAAATTGCCCGATGGGTGATTATGTGCGATTATGAGTTTATTGGCGTTTTGCAGCAGGGCATTTTTGAGCATGATGCGTATATCTGCTACTGTACCTGTAAGCCCGCCGCTGCTTATTATTTCGTAGCGGAGTATTTTGTTGCTTTGATTGAGGTAGAAAATGCAGAATACTTCGTGTGCCAGGTCTCGCATCAGGGGGATGGCTATTTCTGCTGCATCCCGGCTTTGGGTGATGGCGGTACGTTGCAGAGCCTCTCCCATCTGGCGGCGGCGGCCTAACTCTAAGGCAGCGGCAATAGTAATAGCACGCGCCTCGCCGATACCTTTGGTTTGCTGCAGTTCCATTACTCCGAGCCTGCCCAGTTCGTGCAGGTTGTTATCTGCCTGCAACAGTATATCTCTCGCTAAGTCGAGTGCCGATTTTTCTTTAGTACCGCTTGATATAAGTATGGCAAGCAACTCCGCATCAGAAAGAGAGGCTACTCCTTTCAGTAGTACCTTCTCTCGTGGACGTTCATCTTCGCTCCATGTTTTAATGCTGTTACTCATATATACTACTAAATTAAAAAAAGTGTAAACAACGAGGTATTGTTATGCTATTTGATGTTGGTGAATAATATATACCATATGTCTTACACACCATTTAGCAGCGCATATTCAGTTATACATTTTTTGTAATGACATTACGATTCTATAGATTACAAGAGAATTCAGTTTTCTGCAATATGGATAAAAACTATGTAGAACTGCCGCATCCGAATACAATGCTGATGATAGAGTCATTGGATTACAATAATCCGTATGACTACAAAAAGATGCACAGGCATGACTATTTTGAGTTGATATTTGTGAATGAAGGTGAAGGCTCTCAACTCATAGATTTTACGTCCTATCCTATTTCCGGTGAACAGATTTATGTTATTTATCCCGGGCAAGTACACCTAATGCAACGTAATACCGCAAACGGATGGTTGATTCAGTTTAGGAAAAACATTTTTGAATATATACGGCCGATTAAACATTATAACCTGTACAATCCATCTGCACTGATTAACAAAGATACGCCATCTTTCAGGCATCTATACGAGCTGGCAGAGCGGATAAAAGACTTGGTATCGGCAAAAAACGATTTGTCTTCGCTGTCAAAATATAAGGCATACAGTTACCTTCAAATAATATTGTTGTCGCTGGTCGAGTTAAACAGCGGAGTGGCTGATATGAAGGACCATAATTTATTAGGTGAGTTTTTATCGCTGCTTACTACACATATACAAAGCAAAAAGAAAGTAGCTGAATACGCAGCACAGTTGAATTGTACACCCGATAAATTGAATTATATCTGCAAGAACGCACTTGGTAAAACAGCTTTGGAGATGATACATGAAGAGTTGTTGTTGGAGATTCGAAGACTGCTATTATTAAATGAAATGAGCCTCAAAGAAATTGCCTTTCAGTTAAACTTTGACAGTCAATCGAACTTTAGCGGTTTTATTAAAGCTAATACCGGTATGACCCCTACAGAGTTGCAAATTGCCGTCTCGGATATTTATAAGTAAATCCCACTATTTTATAACAGTCATCTAATCTCCATAATTGACCTTCATAGCTCACAAAAAAACTATGATTTATGAAGATTAAGATGTTACTTTTTACAGCTATGGTAGGGTTGGCATATTTGTCACTATCGAGTTATTCTGCAGGTCCATCTGCAAGTGCAGGCCATGTGGCAGTATCAGGTTGTGGTAGTACAGGTAGTTGCCACGGAGCAAAAAATACTGCGACGGCGGTAGCCATCGTTATTAAAGACGGTGCCACAACCATTACAAATAATAAATACACACCTGGTAAGAAATATTCTATAACCGTCACAGGTACAAACAGCAGCAAACAACAATTCGGGTATCAGTTTTCTGCAACAAAAGGTACTGCTACTGCAGGAACAATATCTAATGTGCCGTCTGGGTCTAAAATTGCAACGGCAGGTGGCGTGTCAGTAGCAGAGCAAAGTGGTGTTATTACTGCTGCTTTCGGCTTATCAGTAACTTTTGATTGGACAGCACCTGCGGCTGGTAACGGACCTGTTACTTTATCTGCAGCGGTAAATGCAGTTGACGGAACAGGTGGTACCGGAAATGATGTATATAATACTGCGCAGGTGACATTGACTGAAAGTACAACAGGTATTGAAACACTTGCCAAAGAGATTATAGTGAAGCTGTATCCGAACCCCACTACGAATCTTTTGAATGTGAATTTGAAAACGAATACTGTAGCACAAGCTGCAATATTTAACAGCTATGGACAAAAGGTGAAAGAATTGAAATTAAATCAGGAGTTTAGTGTAATAGATGTGACTGAATTATCTGCAGGGTTGTATTATTTCAATATTGATGCAGCAGGCACTACACATACTGTCACTTTTATCAGGCAATAGTAATGATATATTGTGCACTACACATATAATAGGGCTGCAATATTGCAGCCCTATTTGTATTAACGTAATCAATTGTTTTTCGGAGATGGTAGTTATATAGCTCTGGCCGCTGCTTTCTCTTTCTTTGTTATCCTGTTGAGCATAGCCAGAAAGAAGCCAAGTGCCATAATGATAACGCCAAGCCACACCAGATTGATGTATGGAAATATAAGGGCTTTCATTACAATATAGTCGTCCTCGTTTTCAGACTGTTTTATTTTCAGCTCAATAGCTTTATCATCTGGTATGATATTACCGATACGTGCGTATAGGCTATTCGTTTTTAAAGTGTCATCTATCTGATATGCGTACTGGTCGCGGATGTAGTATAGCGGATAGAGGGTGTCAACCGGGCCTTTCATGTCATAAGCCAATAATACTGCTTGTACAGCAATGTCTGCAGGTTGTTTGTCGTACGCATTTGAAGGCAGATTGGTATTCAATCCGGCATAAATAATATAGCCATCGTTGGTAAACACCGTATCGCCCTGATGTACTCTATGTGTTTTGTATTGAGAGGTATCGTCTGTTGTTTTTGCTTTAGGGTCGTATGCTTTGGTAACGTACGTGAAGATATCGCGTGTCAGATAATGTTTAGAATCAGGGTTGGGGCTCATACTGTTTTCTTCCTGTCCTTTGGGGTTGATGAAGGCATCAGGGTAGAGCGTGAAAGATTCTATTACCTTATTGGTAGTGGTATCGCGGCGTTCATAAGCCACTTTATAAAACACGCGCGGGTCGTCAGGAGATGTAGAATCTCCTTTGAAAATAGCAGTATACTCGCCCATCACAACAGGTGTGTTTTTATAGAGCAGTACATTTTCCATGCTCTCACGCGCATTTTCAGATGCATTCTTTTTGCCGAAGTCCATCATAACGCCCATGGTATTGATAGACATTACTTCTTTGTTGTAAGAAGAAAACAATACGCCAAGTATGAAGATGCCAAAGCCGAGGTGGGTAGATGCCGCACCCAGTTTTTTCAGCTGACCTTTCTGCACTTTGATGGCGTAATATATCATACCAATGATGGTATAACTGCTGCCGAATAATAAGACGATATATCTGGCATCGCCGATGCGTTGTGTATATGCCATGATGGCCGATAAAACTGCAGCAATACCTGCTGTAATGCCGAGGCGTTTCAGTACGGTTTTGTTATCGCTGGTTTTGAAGCGGAGATAGAGTATGGTGGCAGTGAGTAGTGTAATGATGATGGCAACCCATACTTGTATATCGTTGTAGTGTTTTACCACATCGGTAGGTGGTGCTACGTCTTTTCCTGTTATGGCTTTTGCCAGCGGCGACCATACGGGTATAGAAGTAGTGATACTGATTTGAATAGCACTCAGCAACAGGATAAATGAACCGATGAACATCCAAAACTCGCGACTGTTGACGGCTTCTTCTGTTTTGACACGCGGGAAAGACTTCCAGCGGACAATAATGAGCAGGAGTGCTAAGAGTTTTAACGAACCTAATACAAATAACAAATGCCAGTAGAGAGCTTTGCCCTCGTCTGTAAATGCGTGTACGGACGTATCACCTAATACACCTGTGCGGGTAAGGAATGTTGAATACCACACAAACAAGTACATGAGCGACATGAGGATGACAGTGATAATGAAAGAGCGTCCGGTAGCTTTAAAAACGATTAATGTATGCAAGCCTGCTACTAATAGCAGCCATGGTACAAGTGATGCATTTTCTACAGGATCCCAAGCCCAGTAGCCACCAAATGTAAGCGACTCATAAGCCCATGCGCCACCCATCATAATGCCTGTCCCCAATATACCGCCTGCAAACAAAGACCATACTTGCGCAGGCTTGAGCCATTGTTTGTATTCGCCCTTCCATAAGGCAGCAATAGTGTAAGCAAACGGTATGAGTGTAGAAGCGAAGCCGAGAAATAAAATAGGTGGGTGGATGACCATCCAGTAGTTTTGAAGTAATACGTTCAGTCCGTTCCCGTCTTTTATGAAGTCCAGATAATTAGGTTGAGAGAAGATAGGTGCATCTTGCATCTGTATGCGCAACAGAATGAATGGGTCGCTGCCTATTTTGATATCTGGCCCCAGATAGAAGCCCAATAACATACTGGCCAATGCTACTTGCACGATGGATATAACCGTCATCACACGGCTTTCCAAACCTTTAGCCGTAAACATCACAATCAATCCTAATACACAATGCCAGATAGACCATAAAAGAAAACTACCTTCTTGCCCTTCCCAAAAACAGGATAACAGGTATTTGGGAGAAAGAGATAAGTCTGAATGGCGCCATGCGTAGTGGTACTCGAACAGGTGGTTTTGAATGATGTAAAACAGCGTAATGAAAACGCCTGCTGTACCTGCTACATGTAGTATAAAGCCATTTCGCCCTAATAGCTGCCAGCTGCGGCTGCTGTCTGCATTTTTATTTTCGGTAGCTGCCGCGCGCCAATATGTAAAGGCGCTGAACAATGCCATGACGAAAGAAAGTATAGCAAAAAAATGGCCGAGTTTCCCCGGCGCGAGATGTTCTCCTATGAATTGTGTGTCCACTTGTAGTATTTTATTTTAATGCGGCAATGCGGTAATATGGCAATGCGGCAATTTTATTTTATGATGTGCAACGGACATTGACGTATTGACAATATTGTCCTATTGCCGCATTCTTAACTCGCATTCCCTATAGCTACCTGGTCGTTTTGGTATTTTGAAGGGCACTTCATTTGTATTTTATGGCAACGAAAAGCATCTCCCTGCATACTGCCCGTCATCACTATTTGTTCTGATTTTTCAATATCCGTAGGTTTTGCACCGTTAAATATTACTTTATTCACATTGCCTGCTTTATCTTTTACATAAAACGTGCAGTGGTTGGGGTCTATTTGCGGATTGTAATCAAATGGCTTGCTATTGTCCAGATAGCCGATAACATGGTATTGCTTGCCTGGCTCTTTAGCTGCCGAGGCAAAGGTTTCGTACGTGCTGAAATCGCCAAACATGCTAACGATGATAGTAACTGCGGCAGCTACCAAAATGAGCAGAATAATGTGCGTCCTTTTCATAAAATCCTGTCTTTATCTCTTGCCTGTTTTACGGGCAATGCAAAGTTAAGCCTAAATGAACTAAAAACGTTTTTATAGATAAAGATTACCTATTTATAGAAGCTACCTTAATATATGTAAGAAAGATATGGTTTGATGTGATATAAACCCTAATTTTGCGCCTCAAATTAAAACAAAGACAATGACTGACCTTTCGCAGTTTGACCCCAACTCCGTAGGACTTAAATCTAACAACATCTTCGGGTTGCCTTTCAAGGAAGAAGATGCGCAACTTGTATTGCTGCCTGTACCCTGGGAAGTAACTGTTTCTTACCGTAATGGTACATCGCGCGGGCCTGAGCATATTTTCGATTCTTCGATGCAGGTAGATTTGTATGACCCCGATGTAATGGACGGTTGGAAGAAAGGTTTTTACATGCTGCCGGTAGATAAGGTCATTAAAAAGAAAAGTGACTTTCTGCGCCAGTGTGCAGAACTTATCATATCTCACTTGGTAGATGGTGGCGTGGTAGCAGAAAATGAGCAGTTGTCTGAAAAGCTGGACGAAGTAAATGCAGGCAGCCGATTGATGATAGACTGGGTAGAAGAAATGACAGGTCGCTTGCTGAAAGAAGGTAAAAAAGTAGGACTGATAGGTGGAGACCACAGCACGCCTTTGGGCTTCATCAGGTCTTTAGGGAAAGTACATAGCGACTTCGGTATTTTACAAATAGATGCACATGCCGACCTGCGTGAGGCGTATGAAGGTTTTACATACTCGCATGCTTCTATTATGTACAACGTATTGAAGGAAGTGCCACAAATGAAGAAATTGGTGCAGGTAGGTATCCGCGATTATTGTGATGAGGAATTGCTCATCATCCGCCAGAATCCGGACCGAATTGCCACTTATTTTGATAAAGATATCAAAGAACAACAGTTTGAGGGGGCTACATGGAAGCAGATTTGTCAGAACATCATCAGCGAACTGCCGGACAAAGTATATATCAGCTTTGATATTGACGGACTGGATCCTAAGCTATGCCCTAATACCGGTACTCCAGTACCGGGTGGTTTTGAGATGGACCATATTTTCTATCTCTTTAAGCTGCTGCACCAGAGTGGTAAAGAAGTAATTGGTTTTGACCTGAACGAGGTGTCGTGCGGGGAGCATAGTCAGGATGGCATAGATAGTATAGTAGGCGCACGTGTGCTGTATAAGATGTGTAATTTTATGGTAGGCGGCGAGTAGTTTGTATATTACATCATTCTGAAAGTATAAAATGAAAAAAATGAGTCTGACAATGATATTGTTGCTGATGCTGGTAGGCATACTGGCAGGCATGATGAGCAGCCTTGTAGGTATAGGTGGCGGTGTGATAATAGTACCCGCACTGGTACTGCTATTCGGACTGAACCAGAAGACGGCACAGGGCACATCGTTATTACTACTGTCTTTGCCGGTAGCATTTGCAGGCGCATATAATTATTATAAAGCTGGCCATGCTGACTGGAAGATTGCCGCCATACTTGCTATTACATTTGTCATCGGTGGTTTCTTTGGCAGTAAACTGGCGTTGGGGCTTGAGGTAGGTGTAGTAAAAAAGATATTCGCGGTATTCATGATAATAATAGCAGTGAAATACCTGTTTTTTGATAAATAAAGATTGAATTATGTCTCGTACGAAGATTAAAGATATTTTACTGAGCGATAAGGCAGATTATACTGTAAACGTAAAAGGTTGGGTGCGCTCATTCCGCAATAATCAGTTTATAGCCCTTAATGATGGTAGCTGCATGAAGAGCCTGCAGGTTGTAGCGGAGCTTGGCAAGTTTGACGAAACCATACTCAGCAAGATAAACGAAAGCGCGTCTATATCTGTAACGGGTAAGATAGTGCTGTCGCAAGGAAAGGGGCAAAAGTTTGACCTCATGGCAGAAACCATTGAGATACTTGGTGAGTGCGACCCTAATGAATACCCGCTGCAACTTAAAAACAAACCAAGCCTTGAATATCTGCGTGAGAAAGCACACTTGCGCTTCCGTACCAATACATTCGGTGCGGTGTTTCGCGTACGCCACACGCTGGCTTATGCCATCCATAAGTTTTTTCACGACAAGGGCTTCGTATATATGCACACGCCGATAGTAACGGCAAGCGATGCGGAAGGTGCAGGTGAAATGTTTAGGGTTACTACACTACCGTTTGACGGTACGCCACGCAACGAGGATGGAACGATAGATTTTAAAGAAGACTTCTTCGGGCGCAGCACCAACCTGACAGTAAGTGGACAATTGGAGGCAGAATTGGGAGCAATGGCTTTTGGCGAGGTATATACTTTCGGGCCTACCTTCCGTGCTGAGAACAGTAACACTGCACGCCACCTGGCAGAGTTCTGGATGATAGAACCTGAAGTAGCCTTCAACGACCTGAACGATAATATGGACCTCGCGGAGGACTTCATTAAGTATGTTATCAGGTTTGCGTTAGAGAACAACCGCGAAGACCTTGAGTTTTTGCAACAACGCCTGCTGGACGAAGAAAAGCAAAAGCCGCAAAACGAGCGTAGCGAAATGGGTTTGATAGAAAAACTGGAATTTGTACTTAACAACCAGTTTGAACGCATTACTTATACACAGGCAATAGATATATTATTGGATTCACCTGCATATAAGAAAAAGAAATTTCAATATGAGGTGAGCTGGGGTATAGATATGCAGAGCGAGCATGAACGCTATCTGGTAGAGAAACATTTTAAGAAACCTGTTATCGTTACCAACTACCCGAAAGACATCAAAGCGTTCTACATGCGCCAGAATGATGATGGTAAAACAGTAGCCGCGATGGATATACTAGCACCGGGTATTGGCGAGATAGTGGGTGGTTCTCAAAGAGAAGAACGCCTCGAAAAGCTGCAACAGCGCATGACCGAAATGCACATACCGCATGAAGAATTGTACTGGTATTTGGATACGCGCCGTTTTGGTACAGTGCCACATGCTGGCTTTGGCTTAGGTTTTGAAAGATTGGTACTGTTTGTAACAGGTATGACCAACATACGTGACGTGATACCTTTCCCACGCACACCGAAGAACGCGGAGTTTTAATTGTACTATATTATTATAACAAACGCCCCTGCAAATAGCAGGGGCGTTTGTTATATGGTCTGCTTATTCCTTAGTAAGTTTCACCCTGATGTTGCTGTCTTTGTTATCATCGAGGAGCAAGATGTAATTGCCCGGGATGAGAGATTGTGTGTTGATTGTTTCGTTATTGCTGATGGCAGTTTTGCGGATGAGCGTTCTGCCAGCAACATCAGTTAATTGTATTATTGTGCCTGTTGAGATACCCTCTATTATCAATACATCTTTTACAGGGTTGGGATAGATAGCAGGTTGCTTACCTACCCATGTGCCTTTGATGCCGGTTGTTTCAATGCTTACCCGTATGCAGTTGCTCTTAGTCGTTTTAGGGTTGGGGCACAGGTAGCTGCTGGTCATGTTTACGCATATCTCATCATTATTGCTCAGGTTGGGTGCACCCCAAACATTGCTGAGGGCACCTACAATGTTTGCACCATTGCGCGTCCACTGATAGGTAGGGGTGTTGCCGCCATTTACGGGTTTGGCAGTAAAGTTTATCATTGTACCTTTTGCCACAGTACCCGTTGGTGTAGCTGTAATGCTGACAGATGCTGCCAGCCAAGGGAATACCCTGATTGTAATAGCATTGCTGGTATCTGTAAATGGCTCGATACAATTACCCCCAGTTAGCGTTACGTAATACAAATCACTATCTGCGGCAGACGTAGTACTGAAGTTTGCGCCTGTTGCCCCGATAATTGGGTTGTTGTTCCTGTACCATGTACGTTGAAAAGTGCTACTAGCATTTGCTTGGTTGGATATAAGTGTTAACGTAGCCCCTTCGCATATGCTATCATTTGGGGTAGGGTACATGGTAATGTCGGGAGCAGGGTTAACAATGACATTAATGCTATCTGCAAGTGAAGGACATCCGTTGGCAAATGCCTGTATGTAATACTTACCTGCCATGTTTGTTGTTGCACCTGTACGTATTGGGTTTTGCAATGCAGAGGTATAGCCTGTAGTGCTTGTCCACGAATAGGTAGCGCCGGCTACATTGGTAGCAGACAATTTCAACTCTTGTCCCGTGCATACAGGTGTATTGGCAGATGGTACGGGCTTGGCGGGTGTAGGGTACACATTGACGTATGTTGTATCCTTGTCTGTACAACCATTGAGCGTAGCAGTAAGTATGTATGCGCCAGACGCAACAGGGGTAGCAGATGGGATATTCGGATTTTGCATAGTGCTGTTAAAACTATTGGGACCTACCCAGCTAAAACTGACACCAGTAGAAGTAGTATTGCCCGCAAGTAATAGGACATTTCCTTCACAAATGTTACTTGATGACGCGTTGAAATTGGCAGGTAATGGTTTTATTAATACGGCAATGGTATCTTTCGCAGTACAGTTGTAGCTGTTAGTAGCTGTAACAATATAATCACCACTTAAAGATGGCACAGTTGCCATGTGTACTGGGTTCTGCATGGTAGATGTGTAACTATTAGGGCCATTCCACGACCACGAAACCCCTATGCTGCTATTGGTACTGTATAAGCGAAGTGTATCTCGCTCGCATATAGGGGTAGTGGCTGTAGCTGTAATAGCAGCAGGAGATGGATTGACCACCACATTAATACTGTCTTTTGTTATGCAGCCATTCAGGTCGTATGTAATGACGTACTTGCCGTTTGCAGAGAGCGTTACATTGCTGATATTAACTAATGGAAAAGTAGTGTTAAGGCTGTTTGGACCATTCCATAAATAGCTAACGCCGGTAGAAGAACTACCCGCGCTAAGTGCAAATATATTACCTGTGCATACTGGACTATTGCTGCCAATTGTACGGTTGGCAGCAAGGGGTTTTACAAGTACGCTAATAGTGTCTTTGACAGTGCAGCCGGTATAATATGCTGTAAAAATATAATCGCCACTCATAGCAGGCATTGCGTTTACACGCAAAGTATCTTTAGCAAAAGATGAGAAATTGCCTGGGCCCGCCCAACTATAGCCATAAGATGAAGTAGGTACCGTAGCGGTTAGAATCAGGCTATCCCTCTCGCAGATTGGTGTTGTGCTATTGGCGATTACAGATGCTGCTACGGTTGATGATACCACAACATTGGTAGTGTCGTGTGCTACGCAACCCAAAAGCCGTGCTGTTACAATATAGTCGCCACTGTTAGACACAGCAGCAGATGGTATAATAGGGTTTTGAAGGGTGGAAGTAAAGTTTGAAGGACCGGTCCATCTGTACGTTACGCCGGGTGTAGTACTGCTGGCATATAAGTGTATAGGCTGCCCTGTACATACCGGTGTATTGCTGCTATTGGATACAATAGGCCTTGTTACCCCGATACTGATGCCCCGTTGATTAGGCGCAGAACTGTCAACAGCATTGGATGATAATATACGAAGCCTATAAGAAGTACCGGGAGGGATAGTAGTAGGTACTACACAACTGATACTACCACCTGTACTTGCTGTTCTCGTACCGATAATAGTGGTGCCTGTAGTAAACGTACCGCTACTGTTACTCAGCTGTACACTGAATATATTGGTAGTGGCAAAAGTATTGGTATTATTAAGTGAGTATGGCACAAGAAATGTATCGCCGGCACATATCATACTATCTGTGTACAGGTTGTTGATGCCATTCATAAGCCTCAGCACTACAGAGTCTATATAATAATACGCTGCTGTGCCTGTAGTAGAAACTTGAGTTGCATTAACAGCACTAACAGGGTAATAGCCACCGATAACCAATGTGTCATAAGTGGAATCTGCAACGAAATAACCTGTTAAGCGTACCCAGTTTTGTGTATCAATTATTGGTCCATAGCTTTGAAAGTTAATTTGTGGCGTATGTGTTAATAAAGGAATATGGCTTGTGGATCTTGGCACGTTATCATAAAACCAAACGCCTAAATTATCAGACCCCCACATAGAATAGTAATCAGCCAATGATACAGACATGGAGAATTCATATCTGTTACCTACAATCAACGGGGTAATAGGCCTTGCTATATATTCCCTGTACAATGATGTAGAATTGTAATACGCTATAAGTCCTGAATACGCATTGCCATGCGCAGGTTGTTGCCAACCAAACATATTTTGTGGTATATCAACCCCCCAAAAACTGGTACAACTATTAAAATAATCCGGAGAAGCATTGAAGGGTATCCAGCCTGTGGCCCATTGTGCGAAACTACCCGGACATCCTCCTGATTCAAAACTACCATTTTGAACAAGGTTTTGTGCTTTACTTGTGAACGTCATTAGTGTTAATAGCAGAATACAGGTAGGCTTTATCATATAAAGACGTATTAGGTATATAAAAATAAGCAATAATTGTGTAGCTGCTATTAAACAGGCATTAAAAAAGCGGCTCAATGAGCCGCTTGTAAAAATGACTACCTCTTAGTTGATATTATTCTTTTGTAATCTTCACCCTGATGTTGCTGCTTTTATTATCATCGAGAAGCAAGATGTAATTGCCCGGGATGAGAGATTGTGTGTTGATTGTTTCGTTATTGCTGATGGCAGTTTTGCGGATGAGCGTTCTGCCAGCAACATCAGTTAATTGTATTATTGTGCCTGTTGAGATACCCTCTATTATCAATACATCTTTTACAGGGTTGGGATAGATAGCAGGTTGCTTACCTACCCATGTGCCTTTGATGCCGGTTGTTTCAATGCTTACCCGTATGCAGTTGCTCTTAGTCGTTTTAGGGTTGGGGCACAGGTAGCTGCTGGTCATGTTTACGCATATCTCATCATTATTGCTCAGGTTGGGTGCACCCCAAACATTGCTGAGGGCACCTACAATGTTTGCACCATT
>CALESY010000128.1 GCA_937919945.1 uncultured Chitinophagaceae bacterium
AAAAGACTAAAACAATAAAGGCTGCCAATTGGCAGCCTTTTTAATATTCGCTATAAAAAGATTAAGCGTTGTTTTCTTCTGTACCTTCTGTAGCTGGTGCTTCAGGTGCAGCTTCTGTAGCTGGTGTTTCGTCAACTACGGGTGCTTCTGCAACAGGAGCCGCTGCAGGTGTAGCAGTTTCAGTTTTCTTAGCGCCAGCGCTACGACGGCTACGGCGTGTTTTCTTAGCACTATCCTTAGCGTCTTTCTTATATATCTCGTTGAAGTCAACCAGTTCTATCATTGCCATATCAGCAGCATCGCCCATACGGCGTGGCAGCTTGATGATGCGTGTATAACCACCGGGGCGGTTAGCCACTTTATCGCCTATTGTACCAAACAATTCTTTGATAGCTTCTTTGTCTTGCAGATAGCTAAACACAACACGGCGGTTGTGCATGCTGTCGTTCTTAGAACGTGTTATCAGCGGCTCTGCATATACACGCAAAGATTTTGCTTTAGCCAATGTAGTGATAATGCGTTTGTGCTCTATCAACTGGCAAGCAAGGTTTGAAAGCAACGCAGCGCGATGAGAAGCGGTGCGGCCTAAGTTTTTGATTTTGTCTCCGTGACGCATGACTGTTAATTTTAAATTCCCTCATACCGTGTCAAGGAATATGAAGTACTGTGTTAAATAAAAATATAGAAAGCCAAAATCTGAATTGCGTTAGCTATCAGATTTTGGCTTGTTTATTAATCGTTACTGCGGTGGAATTTGCTGATGTCCATACCGAAGTGCAGGCCACGTTCGCCAAGCACTTGTTCAATTTCAGACAGAGACTTCTGGCCGAAGTTGCGGAATTTCATCAATTCTTCCTGTGTATATTGTACCAACTCGCTTAAAGAGTTAATCTTAGCAGCTTTCAGGCAGTTGAATGCACGTACAGAAAGTTCCAGATCTTCAAGCGGTGTATTCAATACCTTACGCAGTTGCAGTGTCTCTTCATCAACAACTGTTTCTTTTTCTTCACGCTTCGTATCCAGGCTGATGTTCTCGTCTGTGATAATCATCAGGTGCTGAATGAGTATGCGTGATGCTTCTTTTACAGCTTCTTCAGGATGAATAGTACCGTCTGTTACTACTTCCATTATAAGTTTTTCGAAGTCGGTACGTTGTTCCACACGCGTATTTTCGATGCTGTATTTTACGTTTTTGATAGGCGTGTAGATAGAGTCGATTGCCATTAGACCAACAGGTGCTTCAGCAGGACGATTCTCTTCTGCAGGCACGTAACCACGACCTTTGCCTATGTGCAGTTCTATATGGAAATTAGTTCCTGCATCCATTGTGCAGATAACCAATTCAGGGTTCATTACTTCAAAGTTTGGCAATGCCTCACCTATCATACCGGCAGTGAATACTTCTTTGCCTTTGATGTTCAGTTCTACCCTGTCAGACGAGATATCACTGTCTATCGCTTTTTTCAGGCGAACTTGCTTCAGGTTCAGGATGATTTCAGTTACATCTTCCAGCACACCTTTGATGGTTGCAAATTCGTGGTCTGCACCTGCTATTTTGATAGCTGTGATAGCATAACCTTCTAATGAAGAAAGCAATACGCGACGCAATGCGTTACCAATGGTAACACCATAACCCGGCTCTAGCGGGCGAAATTCAAACTGAGCTTCAAAATCGGTTGCTTTCTGCAAAACGATTTTGTCCGGCTTTTGGAAATTTAAGATTGCCATATACTTATTAATTTGTGATTCGCGAGGGACATTCTATCCAACGCAATCGGTTAATAAACTACGTTAAAAATTATTTAGAGTACAACTCTACTATCAGTTGTTCCTTGATATTTTCAGGTACGTTATCACGCTCTGGGTGAGCAATGTACGTGCCTTTCATTTCTTTTTCGTTCCAATCAACCCAACCTATTTTAGGATTTTTGCCACGCATCAAGCTCAACAATGTAGGGTTGATTTTGCTTTTAGGCTTCAACTCTATAATGTCACCCGGCCTCAACTGGTAAGATGGTATGTTTACCACTTCACCATTCACCATGATGTGTTTGTGAGCTACCAACTGACGTGCAGCAGGACGTGTAGGAGAGATACCCATACGGTAGATAGTATTATCTAAGCGTGCTTCCAGCAATTTGATAAGGTTTTCGCCAGTCGCGCCTTTCAGGCGAGAAGCTTCCTGATATGTATTACGGAATTGCTTTTCCAATACACCATACGTGTATTTAGCTTTTTGCTTTTCTTTCAACTGAATAGCGTACTCGCTCGCTGTTTTGCGTTTGCGTGTACCACCATGCTGACCCGGAGGATTGCTGTTTTTACCGAGGTTCTTACCTGAACCCAGTATTGGTTCGCCGAAGATGCGGCAGATTCTGTTTTTTGGACCTGTATAACGTGCCATGTTCGATTTTTTAAAACTGCTTCCGTCTCATTTAAAATCGTAAATCTCGATACGGAGCAGTATGTTATTAATAATTGTTATTACTAAAGATTATACCCTACGTTTTTTAGGAGGACGGCAACCATTGTGTGGCATAGGTGTAACGTCTTTAATAGACACCACTTCGATACCAACACTTGCCAGTGCGCGGATAGCACCTTCACGGCCCGAACCAGGACCTTTAACGAATACATCCACTTTTTTCAGGCCAGCATCTGCAGCTACTTTACCACAGTCTTGAGAAGCCATTTGTGCAGCATATGGTGTGTTCTTTTTAGAACCACGGAAACCCATTTTACCTGCAGAAGACCAAGAGATAACCTGACCTTGTTTGTTAGTGATACTAACGATGATGTTGTTGAACGTCGCACTGATGTGTACATCGCCATGCGGGTCAACTTTCACTACGCGCTTTTTAGCAGCGGTTTTTGCAGAAGATTGTGCTTTTGCCATTTTACTTTTAAAATAAGGTAGTCGTTAAAAAAACCATCAACCGGTACTACCCGGCCCCATGCCACTCCTCCCTGCTGCAGCTTAGCAGATCCGGCAGCGGCACAGTTATTATTTCTTAGCTGCTTTCTTTTTACCTGCAACAGTTTTGCGCTTACCTTTACGGGTACGGCTGTTGGTACGTGTACGCTGGCCACGCAAAGGCAAACCTTTACGATGACGCAAGCCACGATAACAAGCAATATCCATCAGGCGCTTGATGTTCATCTGAACTTCAGAACGCAACTGACCTTCTACTTTGAACTCCGTGCTGATGATGTTACGAATAGCAGCTTGCTCTTCGTCATTCCACTCCATTGCTTTCTTGTCATAATTAATCCCTGATTTGTCAAGGATATATTGAGCAGTGCTACGGCCAATACCGTAAATGTAAGTGAGGGCTATCTCACCACGCTTGTTCTTCGGAAGGTCTATACCAGCTATACGAGCCATGTATGATATAAATTTTTAAAATACTAATTACTAAATACTGATTACCCCTGACGTTGTTTAAAACGAGGGTTCTTTTTGTTAATTACATACAGCCTGCCTTTACGACGAACTATTTTGCAATCTGCACTACGCTTTTTAATAGCAGCTCTAACCTTCATGATCGGTTATTGTTTTATTGTTTAATTATCTTGTTATTTATACCTATATATAATACGACCTCTGCTCAAATCGTACGGGCTCATTTCGACACCTACTTTATCACCAGGCAGTATACGTATGTAGTGCATGCGCATTTTACCCGATATTGTAGCCAAAATTTCATGCCCGTTCTCAAGACGTACGCGAAACATTGCGTTAGACAGTGCTTCTACGATAGTACCGTCTTGTTTAATCAAAGACTGTTTAGCCATATTAAAAAGGACTGCAAAGGTAATGGGTATTTTTTTTCTATCCAAATAATTTGAAAGGCTGTATATGAGATAATTTTCAGGCGCTTTGCATGGTACAAATATACGCAAAACAGGCACAATAAGTACCTGTTTATCAATCATTTAACCCATTCTCACACATATCCTACCCTACCATCTCGTGCCACTTTATGGTGGCAGCCCAGTCTTTTAATGATGCGTATTGTTCGTCAATCAAATCATGAGGCAAAGAATAGGGCTCGTGTTTGGTAGTAAGAAACACTGTATGCATACCCAGTTTTTTGCCAAACTCCATATCGCTGAGGCTGTTGCCTACCATCACACTCTTTTTAAAATCTATAGCGGGAAAATCTTCCTTAGCTTGTAGAGCCATGCCTGTATTTGGCTTGCGGTTGTGGTCTGTATCTTCAGTAGCAGTGCATGCATATATCTTGTCTATGCGTCCACCGGCGGCTACAATGTTGCCGGTCATCTGTTCACCAATCTCTTTCAGGTCATCTTTACTCATAATACCCTTACCTACTCCTCGTTGATTGGTTACTACTACTATATTCCCAAATACCTCCCCCAAATGCTTCAGCGCATCAAGCGCACCGCCACAAAACTCAAACTCCTGCCAGTTGGTAATATAAGAACCTACATTCTCCACGTTTATTACTCCGTCCCTGTCCAGGAACAATGTCCAGCTTTTGTCTATCCTAGCCTGAATACTAAAGGTTGTCATCTTTTTAGTTTTTTCTGCTTTTAAAACATCCTCTCTTCTACTAATTGGCACATGATATGCCCGATGGTAATGTGGCTTTCCTGTATCCTTGGTGTATCGTTGCTTGGTACGTTTACCAGATAGTCGCAAAGGTTTTTCATTTTACCACCACCTTCTCCTGTAAATCCTACAGTAATCATACCAATCTCACGGGCGGTTTGTAATGCATTTGTAATATTCACCGAGTTACCCGATGTGCTGAGCCCTATCAATATATCACCTTTTTTACCTGTGCCTTTCACTATCCTGCTGTACACCACATCATACCCGTAGTCGTTAGCCACTGCTGTTATATACGAAGTATTGCAGTGCAGGGCTTCCGATGGCAGCGGGTCTCTGTCGTTATAGAATCTGCCGCTGAACTCTGCAGCTAAGTGTTGTGCATCTGCTGCGCTACCACCATTACCGCAAAACAATACCTTATTACCATTTTTGAAAGCGGTAGTAATTTTTTCTACAACAGCCTCTATAGTCTGCAACAAAGTGGGGTTATTCAGTATTTGTGCCTTTACATCTATAGAGCCTTGCAATATATCTTTTATCTGTTGCTGCATATCTTTCAAAAATACAACAGCGCACGATATGATACGTGCGCTGTTTATAAAACGTTTATTTTCTGTGGATATTATAATATCAGCATAGCGTCGCCATAGCTGAAGAAACGGTATTTTTCTTTGATGGCGGTGTTGTATGCTTCCATTGTCAATTCGTAACCTGCAAAAGCACAAACCATAATCATCAGGCTTGTTTTTGGCAGGTGGAAGTTGGTAACAAGGCTATTAGCAATAGAAAAATCGTATGGTGGGTGGATGAACAGATTCGTCCAGCCTTCCTCTGCTTTCAACAGGCCTTGTGCGGTCACAGAACTTTCAAGTGCACGCATAGTAGTAGTACCAATAGAGCAGATACGCCTGTCTTCCAGTTTAGCTTTGTTTACTATTTTGGTAGAGAAATCGTCAACACGGAAGTATTCCGCATCCATTTTATGCTTCGACAAGTCTTCTACTTCTATAGGGCGGAAAGTGCCTAAGCCTGTGTGCAGCGTTACTTCTGCAAACTTCACACCTTCAATTTCCAAACGCTTAATCAGTTCTTTGCTGAAGTGCAAACCAGCCGTTGGTGCTGCTACAGCTCCTTCATATTTTGCATATACCGTTTGGTAGCGCTCTTTGTCTTCTTCTTCAGGTTTGCGTTTGATGTATTTTGGCAGCGGTGTTTCACCAAGTGTTTCTAAAATCTTCTTAAAAGCCTCTTCATCACCATCAAACAAGAAACGGATGGTACGACCACGAGATGTTGTATTGTCTATTACCTCTGCAACCAATTCGTCATTATCACCAAAATACAGTTTGTTGCCAACACGTATTTTACGAGCCGGGTCAACGATAACATCCCATAAGCGGTTGGGCTTGTTCAGTTCGCGCAGCAGGAACACTTCAATCTTCGCACCTGTTTTTTCTTTACGTCCGTAAAGACGGGCAGGAAACACTTTGGTGTTATTAACCACCATCACGTCTTTATCATCAAAATAGGTGATAATATCGCGGAAGGTTTTATGTTCCATTTTACCTGTGTCGCGGTGAACAACCAACAGGCGGCTTTCTTCTCTTGTTTTAGCTGGGTGCTGGGCAACAAGGTTGAGCGGAAGGTCAAATTTGAATTGCGACAACTTCATATACGGAACTATAATTTAAAAGTGTGCAAAGTTAATACAAAAACAAGCCTAAAACAACATATTATTTAATTATTGAAAATCAATCACTTAGCGCCTGTTTCGGAACTATGTTGGCCATGTCTTGTGAAAGGGTTAAAAATAAGGTGTATTCCCGCCTATAGTGTTGGGCTATGTGGCTAATTATTTACATTTGGAGCCTAAATCTTTTTTCATGCAAGTTTGGAATGATTATATGGCTGCCAATAAGCAGCGTTTCCTCGATGAACTGTTAGACCTGTTGCGCATACCATCTGTAAGTGCCGACAGTAAGTATAAAGCTGACGTGGCACGTTGTGCGGATGCCGTAAAAGACAGCCTGCTGAAAGCGGGTTGCGATAACGCGGAAATTTGCCCCACACCAGGCCACCCAATAGTATATGGCGAAAAAATGATTGACCCCAAACTGCCAACCGTATTGGTATATGGCCATTACGATGTGCAACCGCCTGACCCGCTGGAACTGTGGCATAGTGGCCCGTTTGAACCTGTAATAAAAGACGAGAAAATATATGCGCGTGGTGCTTGCGATGACAAAGGACAGATGTTCATGCATGTAAAGGCGATAGAAGTAATGGTAAAAACCAATACCCTGCCTTGCAATGTGAAGTTTATGATAGAGGGCGAGGAAGAAGTTGGCTCATCGAACCTGGGCAAATTTCTGGAAAGCAATAAAGAGAAACTGAAAGCAGACATAGTACTGGTATCAGACACATCTATGATAAGCATGGAACACCCATCATTAGAAACAGGTTTACGTGGGCTGGCGTACATGGAAGTAGAAGTTGTTGGGCCTAACCGCGACCTGCACAGTGGCGTGTATGGTGGCGCTGTTGCCAACCCCATCAACATACTGGCAAAAATGATTGCATCGCTGCACGATGAAAACAATCACATAACCATACCCGGCTTCTACGATAAGGTGCAAGACCTAACAGAAGCAGAGCGTGCAGCACTTAACAGCGCTCCGTTCGATTTGGAAGAATACAAGAAAGACCTTGATGTAAAAGACGTTTGGGGCGAAAAAGGCTACACTACACTTGAACGTACCGGTACACGCCCTACACTGGATGTAAACGGCATATGGGGTGGTTATATTGGTGAAGGTGCTAAAACAGTATTGCCATCTAAAGCCAACGCCAAAATATCAATGCGCCTGGTACCCAACCAAAGCTCTGACGAAATATCTGCATTGTTTCAAAAACATTTTGAAAGCATAGCACCTGCAGGTGTAAAAGTAAAAGTAACTCCGCATCACGGCGGCGAGCCTGTTGTAACCCCAACAGACTCTGTGGCATACAAAGCTGCTGCAAAAGCCATACAAACTGCATTTGGTAAAGATCCAATACCTACACGTGGCGGCGGCAGCATACCCATCATTGCATTGTTCGAACGTGTACTGGGTCTAAAAACCGTACTACTTGGTTTTGGTTTGGATAACGATAATATCCACTCACCCAACGAAAAGTATGATGTTTACAATTACTTCAAGGGTATCGAAACAATCCCATACTTCCATAAGTATCTGGCAGAGATGAGTTAGGCGCTAAACTCCGAAAAAGGGAATTAGTATATTTTATTTAAAATGGCACTCTGCGAGTGCCATTTTAATTTACCACATTTTTATAACAAACACAATGTTTGTATTACCGAAAGGTTGACGGAAATTTGTGTTGATGGCAAAGCCTAAAATCATAATAGCAATAGATGGCTACTCTTCTTGCGGCAAGAGTACGGTGGCTAAAGAATTAGCCGCCCGGCTGAGCTATAGTTATATAGACAGCGGTGCCATGTACCGCGCTATAACCCTTTATTTTTTGCGCAATAATGTAGATTATAAAAATGAGGATGAAGTAATAAATGCGCTCAAAGATATTCACCTGTCGTTTGCCTTCAACGAAGCCAGCTGCAAATCTGAAATACACCTGAACGACGAGAACGTAGAACATTACATCCGCGATATGATAGTGGCGGAGAAAGTGAGTGAAGTAGCTGCCATCAAAGAGGTACGTGCTTTTGCTACTGCGCAACAAAAAAAACTGGGCAAGAAACGTGGCATTGTAATGGACGGACGGGATATAGGCACTACAGTATTCCCCGATGCGGAACTGAAAATATTTATGACAGCATCGCCCGAGGTAAGGGTGAAGCGCCGTTTTCAGGAACTATATGCAACCAACCCAAACATTACACTGGAAGAAGTAAAACATAATCTGGAACTACGCGACTATATAGACAGCAACCGCGAAGAAAGTCCACTAAGGCAGGCAGCCGATGCGGTAATATTGGACAACAGCAACCTGACGCGTGAAGAACAGCTTGAAAAAGTGATAGGCTGGGTTGAAGAGCGGACTGGTGCCAATGCCGTGTAAAAAAATCATTTCGTTTTATCAATTTGAATTTTGACTTTTGAGTATCACTCGAAAAGCTTTTTGCTTTTGAATTTTTACTTTTGAATTTACAGCATGACCAACTACGAAATAGCCGACCATTTTAGTTTTTTATCCAAGCTGATGGATTTGCATGGCGAAAATGCTTTCCGTGCCAAGTCTTTTGGTATAGCCTCTTTTTATATCGAAAAGTTTGAAAAAGAAATTACAGAGATGGACGATACCGAATTGTTTGCACAAAAAGGCATCGGCGAAAGTATGGGGCGCTATATACGCGAACTGCAAACAACAGGCAAGCTAACCCCGCTTGAAGAAATACTGGCGCGCACTCCGCAAGGCGTGCTGGACATCATGCAGATAAAAGGGCTAGGACCGAAAAAAGTAGCGGTAATATGGAAAGAGATGGGAATAGAAAGCGTTGGTGAATTGGAATATGCGTGTAATGAAAATCGCCTTGTCAACTTCAAAGGCTTTGGTGCTAAAACACAGGAAGCTATACTGCAAAATATCAGTTTCATACGTTCCAATCAGGGCTTTCATTTATGGGCAGAGGTGCAGACGGTTGCCAATACGTTGGTAACGCAACTAAGCAA
Organism: uncultured Chitinophagaceae bacterium; assembly: GCA_937919945.1. GTDB lineage: Bacteria > Bacteroidota > Bacteroidia > Chitinophagales > Chitinophagaceae > Polluticoccus. Next base: position 9,271 of record CALESY010000128.1, read on the forward strand.
AGCCAATGCAGGCAGGTTGTTTTCTTTAGGAGGTGCATTTCGCCGGCAGATGCCTACAGTTGAGTGCATAGATATTGTAACAGATACGCCTGCATCTACCATCAAGCAACAGTTTGGTATAACGCCGGGAATCAGTATAAAAGAGCAAGGCGATGTGCTCTTGGTGAATGCGCCTAATCAGCCATTGATAAAAGTGCATTGTGTAAACACTGCTTCTTTCTATTCTACACTATTCAATGCTTCCTGCAGCGATGCTTTCCTGCAGGCTTTCAACGAACGATATACCATACCCGAAAACCCCACAAGCGAAGAAGCCATATTTACTACGAATGGCTTGCAATATATACCTGCTCCACAACGAGAACTACCAAATGTGTTAGACAAAGCGGCTAAAAACGCTTTGCAACAAGTCATTCAACCTACAGACATCAAGGGTATTATACACAACCACAGCACATGGAGCGATGGCATAAACACCATTGCCGATATGGCAAAAGCATGTATGGACAAAGGCTATGAATACCTTGTTATCAGCGACCACTCTCAAAGTGCTTACTATGCCAACGGGCTTACACCCGAACGCATTGCTACACAACAACATGAGATTGACAACCTGAATGCAAAGCTCGCACCATTCCGCATCTTCAAAAGTGTGGAAGCTGATATTCTGGGCGATGGCAGTCTTGACTATAACGAGAGTGTTCTCAAAACATTCGACCTAGTGATAGCATCTGTACACAGCAACCTGAAGATGACACAAGAGCGTGCCATGGAGCGTGTATTGACTGCTATTCGCAATCCCTACACTACCATCCTTGGCCACCCGACAGGCAGACTCTTACTAAGCCGAGAGGGTTATCCACTCGACCATAAAGTGATTATAGACGAATGTGTGAAACACAACGTAGTGATAGAAATTAACGCACACCCCCGGAGACTAGACCTTGACTGGACTTGGATTGAATACGCTATGCAGCAAGGTGCACTATTATCTATAGACCCCGATGCCCACGTAATAGGTGGTTTTGATGATGTGTATTTTGGTGTAATGGCTGCACAAAAAGGTGGGCTTACAGCCAAGCACAACCTCAGTAGTTTTACATTGACAGAGTTTGAGGCTTTTTTGGAGAGGAAGAAGAGATAGTATAAGCAACCCAACAAAAGACATATTTTAGAATATTACCAACCATAAGTGTATTTTGTATGTCTGAGAGTTATAACCTACTGTTAAATACCAACGTATGAAACATACACTCACTATTGTACTCATTATAATATCTACTACTTTATTTGGACAACCTGTTTTGAAAAGTTGGGTATCTCAACCTAAAAATGGCACATGGCTGCCAATTCCGCCAAGCACTGATTCAATAGAATTTAAATATTCTAACAATAGAGGTTGGCATACGGACGATATTTTTAATGACCTACCTGGCAGTGGTAACTTGATGTTTTTTTATCCTAATAATATTATTATTAATTACGATAGTGCTTCATTATACTCTTATACCACTACGCTAAATAAAGTGGGTACAATGTTTAAAACATATAACACTGCCGGACAAGTTGCAACATCAAAAATGTATTATCAACCTTCATACATTAAAACATATCAATATAATTCTTCGGGACAAGTAATCAGCACTTATACAGGTACCAACATGAAAGATACATTTACTTACAATGGCACTAACCTAGTACTAAGTGAAGGTTACTATTTAGTATCTTCTGCATGGGTAAGATACTCAAAGACTAATTACACTTATAATTCTTCAAACGACTTAACTTCAAAGACAGACTCAACATGGAATACTGCACCACCACATAATCTTACCAAAATACGCAGCACAACTAATACTTATAACTCTGGCAGGCAAATTACATCTGTTACTATTTTGTATAACAACCTAGTTACATCTGGTATGAATGAGCATAGCAAAACACTATACCACTACAATAGCACTGGCTTATTAGACACCATCACTTACCAAAAATGGAACGCTACGTCTTCTTTTTTCGAAGATGATATTCGTAAGGCATACGTTTATAATACAGCCAACAAACGTACAAATAACATCAGGCAAAAATGGGATGGCGCAACTTGGACTAATGAAAAAATGGCTACTTTTTCTCGTGTTAATAATTTCTATAGCGAGGCCAGTTTACAAGACTGGAACGGTTCTGCATGGATACCTGCCAACTATGACACATTAGTAAGACTGTATTATACATTCCCGGTAGGTATTAATGAAACAAGAAAGACAAATCCATTATCATGCACAATTTACCCTGTGCCTGCTAAAGCTGAATTAAACATATCATTCATTCAACCACATGGTCAGAATACTACAGCTATTGTTTATGATATGATGGGTAAAATCGTAATAGATAAAATTTCCTTTGACAAAACGAAACCTGTATCAACAATTCCTATTAACCTGCCAAATGGCATGTACATACTACGGTTGCAGCAAGATGAAGAATATACTTTAAAACGCTTTACTGTAAATAAATAATTTCTTACCCATCAATCATTGTAATTAATAAACCTAAACCATAGACTATACTCCACCCCTTATACTTGTACAAAAAACAGGTATGGATATAGTTACAGAACAACCAACGAGGGTTAGCAATATAGTACAACACAATCTGCTGCAGCAACGCAAGATATTTCTTTGGGGGATGGTGGAAGATGAGAGTGCCAAAGTGATTGTAGAGCAACTGCATTATCTCTCTGCACAGGACGAAAGCCCCATACATTTTTACATCAACAGCCCCGGCGGTGTGGTAACGGCAGGCTATGCTATTTATGATATGATGAACACCATCGCCGCGCCTGTATATACCTATTGCATGGGCTTTGCGGCTTCTATGGGTTCTGTATTATTATCGGCTGGCGAAAAAGGCAATCGCTATATATTCCCTACTGCAGAGGTAATGATACATCAACCAAGTATGGGTGGCTTTCAGGCAAGGGCTAAGGACATAGAGATACACGCACAACAGATAGTAAAAGCAAGAGAAATAAGTGCCAAGATATTAGCGGCTAATTGCGGCAAAGATGTAAAAACCATCCTCCGCGATTTTGACCGTGATTACTGGATGGATGCGCAAGAAGCCATTGCCTACGGCATTGTAGATAAACTGACCGGCTAAGCAGCCGCTTTCATTTCGGGTAGTTGGACGATGTGATTGGTACGCTTTTCGTAAAGTGCCTGCCTTGCTTTGCTTAGCTGCATACGCATAGCGTGCAGGCGTTCTATCTCTTCATCCACGCCCGTTATTTTTATCTCTATCAGTTGAGATAACTTGGCAACGTCTAGTACTTTAATGGATTGCAGCACTAACAACTCCCGTATTTCTTCCAGCGTAAAACCTAAATCTTTGTACTTACGAATAGCTTGTAGTTGATGCAGCACTTCTTCAGGATAATCTTTGTAATTATTCTCTCTACGTGCTTTGCGTGGTAGTACAATCAAACCAATCTTCTCGTAATACCTGATAGTATCTCGAGAAAAACCTGACAGCTTGGATAATTGACCTATGAGCATGGGAGTGAAAACTACTAAAAAACGTTCATTGTCTACTGTTGTTTAATTTAAGCGCGGACGCTTGAAGGGAAACACTATCTCCATATTATTGTTTCATCTTCAATAGAAACATTCAATATCTCTGCTAACTTTTGTCCTATTTTCCTTGCTTCTTCATTATCACGACAAGCAATAAGATAATGTTTTTTAAAACTATAGAATACTTTTTGATTTGTAATAATCGCTACTCTAAATGAATTTGTAGAATATTTTGAACGCGCACCATGTAATACTCTTAATTCTAAAATTGTATTAATTGGAATTATCTTATTTCCAATAACAACATGAGCAGCTTTTATATCAATTACCTTATTTATTCTATTTATTACTATATCCCTTATATCATCAGTTGCTTCTAATAATATATATGCAAATCCAACCACTGCAGCTATCAAACTAAAGTTTGTTACAACAAGCAAAAAAATGCAGAAACTAAGTGTAAGTAAAAGAACAATAGTTACCCTAACTATGTTCGTAGCTTTTGCAGAGAATAAAATAAATTGTTCATTATTTTCTACTAATAAGTTGCAAGGCATGAGATAAAACTACTAAAAAACGCCCATGGCTAATGTTATTTAGTTCAAGTGCGGACGCTTGAAGTGAAATATAAATTTATATACGGTATTGTTTTCTATCGTACGGGAAGCGTTTATTAATTTCTTCCAATTCATCAATCATTTTGGGAAGAAATGATTGGTCAAATGTCATATCGAAACTAAGTGTAGCGTTATACTGATTACATTTTCCACTAAGCAAGAAATGACCAAGTCCATCCCCCTTAACTTTTAATCTAAAACTACTTTCTAAAACTTCAAAATCAAATGATCTATTCAGATTCGCATAGCAATGTTTTAATTCTCGTGCCAATATTGCGAACTCCACATCTCTTATTGATGTTGCATAACTAGCAACAAAACCCCCAACTCTTACAGTAACGGCTGTATATATCCAACTTCTATCATCGGCATTGTCAGCATTAGGGTTTTCATGTTTTAACGGCTTAATCTCTAATTTACCCTGATCACATTTTATTGAAAGGACAAGATCATCCTGTACTGAATCCATATTACAAATATGCTAAAAAAGCCGCTACAAAATGCAGCGGCTTTACCAACTATCTTATCAAACTTATAGTCTCTCTATCACCACAGAGCTACCGCCACCGCCGCCGTTGCAGATGCCTACTGCACCATACTTAGCGTTCTTCTGGTTCAGCACGTTGATGAGTGTTACCAATATACGCGCGCCACTTGCACCAAGCGGGTGTCCTAATGCTACAGCACCACCGTTTACATTCACCTGTTCAGGTTTCAGGTTCATGCGCTGGCTGTTTACGATGCCTACTACCGCAAACGCTTCGTTCAGTTCAAAGTATTCAATGTCTTCCATCTGCAAGCCTGCTTTGGCTACCGCCTTCGGTACCACTACCGATGGTGTGGTGGTAAACCATTCAGGTGCCTGCTCAGCATCTGCATAGCCTTTTATTTTAGCCAATGGTTTGATACCCAATGCTTCCGCTTTTTCTTTGCTCATCAGTATCAGCGCGGCGGCACCATCATTCATCGTACTGCTGTTAGCGGCTGTAACGCTACCATCTTTTACAAAAGCCGATTTCAGTTCCGGTATTTTTTCAAACTTCACATTCCAGGGCTCCTCATCTTTTGCAAATACTACTGGCTCCCCTTTCTTGCTAGGTATGCTGATGGGTACTATCTCATTATCAAACCTGCCCTCATTCCATGCAGCCTGGCTACGCTTGTAGCTTTCTATTGCAAATTCGTCCTGTGCCTCGCGGCTGATGTTGCATTCTTTTGCGCACATTTCCGCGGCGTTGCCCATCATATAGTTGTGGTACACATCCAGCAAGCCATCTTTTACAATACCATCCGTCAGGTTTACGTTGCCGTATTTATTTCCCCAACGCAGATGCTCACTGTAAAATGGCACATTACTCATGCTTTCCATACCACCTGCTATTACCACATCGGCATCGCCCAACATAATGGCTTGCGCACCTTGCATAACGGCCTTCATGCCGCTGGCACATACTTTATTTACCGTAGTGCAAGGCACATTGTCGGGTACACCTGCAAAGCGGGCCGCCTGCCTGGCAGGTGCCTGTCCCAGATTGGCCTGCATCACACAGCCCATCAACACTTCATTTACCTCGGCAGGGTTCAGCCCTATTCTGTCCATTGCACCTTTGATGGCGAATGAACCTAATTGGGTTGCCGAAAAACCTTTCAACGCACCACCCCATGCACCCATTGCGGTACGCACAGCCGATACGATATACACTTCTTTCATAAAAGAAAAATTTTTAAAGACCGCCAAAGCTACTGAAAAAAAAGACTTGTCAAAGCAGGGCTATAAATTGCCGTTATACAGGCATTTCAGCAGCTGTTAAACCGCCGTTAAAACGAATATTTATTAACAACACGTGAATAAGAGTTTATATATCTTTGAACAGATACTCATTACTTATCATATTCTCGTTACAGCATAATGAAGGGATTGATTTTGCGGATATTGGTTTTGCTGTTGGCAATAAACTTGCCTTATATTTCACTTGCAACAGAGGGTACAAATAACGTTAATAGCATAGCAGACAGGCACATTGAGGAAATGTACCATACTATTTGTGCCAACGGGCAGTCTTTACCTGCTTTCAGTGTTTTTGAAAAAGCCTATCGTGGTTACCTCAACCTGCAAAATGCCGGCAGACTGAATACAGATAAAAATATACTTACCATCTGCGACCTTTCCCTTTCTGCCAACGAAAACCGCATGTGGATTATAGACCTTGCAGCGAAAAAAGTATTACTGCATACATTGGTTGCACATGGGCAAGGTAGCGGCGAGGAGTATGCCGTGAAGTTCTCCAACAAAATGAATTCCCACCAAACCAGCCTCGGTTTTTATGTAACTGGTAATACTTACACAGGCGACCACGGACGTTCTTTATACCTGCACGGACTAGATAAGGGCTACAACCACTTGGCATATGAGCGTACCATTGTAGTGCATGGGGCAGATTATGTGTCTAAAGATTTTATTTGCGATAACGAAAGGCTGGGACGCAGTTGGGGGTGCCCTGCTGTACCTAAACATTTATCGGATGTTGTCATCAACCACATCAAAGACAGTACTTGCTTGTTTATATACTATCCGCAACAGCGTTATTTAAAATCGTCCGTATGGCTCAATAAGCGACTCAATCATATACCAACTGATTTGGCAAAACAGTTTGAAATAAAACCAAAACGCAAAGTGGTATATGAATTCAGCCCCAAACTGCAAGCCATGCTGAAGCAAGTACCTGTCTTAAAGCTGCCATTACTGTAACAAAGCCTGTAATTTTCTGTCGCGTCTGTACACATCTGTCAGCAATCGTATCTGTGTGCCTGTTGTGTCTTCAAAAGCCGTTAGGTAAACGATGTGTACGGGTATCTTATTTTTCAATACCTCGTACCTTGTTTTTTTGGTAGTAATAACCGAGTCTATTCTTGAAATAGGATAACGTTTCCCTTCCATTTCTGTCAGTATAAACTCTGCCATTTCTTTAGGTTTCTGAACGCGAATACATCCGGAACTAAGGAAACGATCTTTTTTACCAAAGTCTTCGCGGTGTGGGGTATCGTGTAAATAAATATCCCACTTATTAGGCAGGTTGAATTTTACATACCCCAGTGCGTTATCATCTCCGGGGTCTTGACGAAATACATAACGCTTGTAATTATTGCTGTTTACATTGGCAGCACTTACACGCTTGCCCTTTAAATCATATACTTTCAGCCCCTTCTTATTCAGGTAGGCTTGTCCGCTACGAGCCATACCGGGCAATACGTCTTTCTTCATAATAGTAGGTGGAACACCCCAAGGCGGATTGATGACTACATTCGCCATATTAGCGTTCAGGCTGGGTGTCTGGCGTAATGTTTTACCCACCACTACCTCCATATGCATAGCATTTTCTTCATTAATACGAAAAAACAACTCAAGCAATGGTATATTAACAATAATGTATTTTTCTTCGGGCGTTTGTTGCATCCAGCGCAGGCGCTCCATATTTACAGCCATGCGCAGCATCAATGTATCTATAGGTGCCTTCAGGTAAGCCTGTGTCAGGCTATCTTTTTTGCGATGGTCTTTTACGCCCAGAAAATATTGATACGCTTTCAGCATCCCTGCACTCACACTTAATGTATCAGGCTTGCTTGCCGACCAAGGTAGTTCCGCAGCTATTATCACATTGCGCACACTATCCGTAAATCCACCACTATTAGCAGCCTGTTTGGCATACAGGTAATTACTGTCAGCCATCAACACGCTGTATTGTTTCATTGCGTCGCGCAATAGTGTATAAGTTTTGTACCTGCTTCTAAAAGTATCAAGCGATGGATAATCTGCATCTGCCCTACCCAATGCTGCCAGCATACTATATGGCTGCCATACAGAGTCATTGGCATGAAACCATAGTGAATCAGCTTTTTTAGGCACTATTGCGCCTAACAGCAAATCGCGCGAAGCCTGCAGGTAACTTTGTGTACATAACGTATCAAAATTCACTATAAATGCTTCATCAACCGTTTTTGCATTTTGATATTGATGCAACAATGTTTTCAGCTTCGTTAGCTGATACCTTGCCGTATCCAACCCATCATATTGCAATGCTTCTAAATCATGCAGCAAACCTGTTACGTAACTTACATCCCCATTCTCTGTCAACCAAATAGGAAAATAGTCTTCATCCGCATAAGATTTTACCAATGACTTGCTTATATCATACGCCTTTCCTTTTTCAAACAAACTATCATCCGCCAGCCTGCCTGCAAAGAGATTATCCAGTAAATCTGCTACAGAAGCCTCATTAAATTTAGGCTCCGGAGCAGTTATTTCTTTAGCCTGTACATGCTTACTTGCCTTTCTTGCCTTACGCGAACGGCAGGAACTTATAAGCAATAATGATAATGCAGCCAAAATGAGTAATGATAAATACTTACTGGGGCGTTTGACAATTTCCATGAAAGGTGTACGATGCGTTTACAGGGTAATGATACAAAAACCATTCCCCTTTTTCTAACCTAATAATTCGTTAACGGGGTCCCAAAACAACTTGTAGAAATCCACTACCTTATCATCCTTCACTCTAACACCCTCTTTCTTTAATAGTTGTTCCATTTTTTCAGGTGGAGTGAAATGGTGCTTTCCCGTCAGCAGGCCGTTGCGGTTTACCACCCTATGTGCAGGCACTTTGGGTTTTGCATTGTGGCAAGCGTTCATAGCATAGCCTACCATCCTTGCGCCCGACTTGACACCTATGGCAGCAGCAATAGCCCCATACGATGTCACCCTGCCTTTGGGTATGGTTCGCACAATATCATATATCACATCGTATATACTTTGTTCAGTAGCCTTGCCCATTTTGCTGTCTTTTATCTAATAGACGTTGCCGCTTTTCAGGATTATCAACATTAATATATTCATACGGGCAACACAGACAGCCCTTACCGCAACAATACCCGCGCTCCAGATGATACTTTTCTGAAAACACCAAACGCCCGTCGGGTAGTTTATAATAATCTTCCCCCTCAATCAACTGCTTCATGCTTCGCAAACCTTTCGGGTAATATAATGGGCTTATCGGGCAACGAGAATGAAATGAAATAGATGGTCCTGCCTTCGGCAAGGTGCATCTTCTCGTAATAGGTTTGTATAGCTAATGCGCCTGTAGCTTTTCCTTTACCATATATATCGGCTATATTCTCGTGTATAAAGCAGCCTTGCTCCGCAATGGTTTCCAATGTAAAATTGTAGAGTTCTTTCGAGTCTGTTTTCAGGTTAATTTTTGCACCAGGCACCAATACCTGCTGATACAAGTGCAGAAAGCGAGCATGTGTAAGCCTGTTCTTCGCGCGAGATTCTCGTAGAAATGGGTCGGGAAAAATTATCCATATCTCTTTTACCTCCCCTTGTTCAAAATATTCATTGAGCTTACCGATGTGCGTACGCATAAATGCCACATTTGTCAGCTTTTCCGCCAGTGCAATTTTAGCCCCTGTATATATTCGGTTGCCTTTTATATCAACACCTATAAAATTGCGATCCTTGTGGTCTCGCCCTAAGCCTACACTATATTCCCCCTTCCCGCAAGCCAGTTCCAGCGTAATCGGTTGATTATTATTAAAAAAATCATGCCACTTACCCTTAATATTTTCAGGATATTGTAGTACATTCGGGTAATTGCCGATTGCCTCAAACTTTAGTAACTTCTTTTGCCCCATAATTAAGGAAGCAAAGATAAGCATTAGCTTATTCTTAATTATTTGTCACAATTAAACAACCGATATGAAGAAAAAAAATCTACTACTAACTATTGTTGCTGGCTTTTCAGCATTTGTTATTTCAAGTTATTCTGCTGGCCCAGCCAGTATGGGTGCGAACCGCACTGGCAGCAACAGCACATCAGCAGGTTGTGATGGCCCAGGTTGTCATGCAGCAAACAATACAGCCCTAAGCGTAGCCGTAACAATTACAGATACAGCCAACACAACACCTGTTACATCTTATGTGCCAGGCAAAAAATACCGTTTACGTGTTGTAGGTGGTACAACTAGTTTATCTCAATCACAATTCGGATTTCAGGTATCATCTGTACGTGCAAGCAGCACATCTACTCAGGCAGGCACTATTACTGCCGGCGGTACCAGCACTGCAAACACAACAGTACGCACAGTGGGTAGCTTACAAATTGGCGAACACTCTGCACCTATCAATGCAACAGGTACAGGAACTACATGGGCATATAATGCAAACCTTTACTGGACTGCACCAGCGGCTGGCTCCGGACAAGTAAGGTTGTTTGCTGTTATTAATGCTATAAATGGCACAGGCTCAACCGCTGGTGATGCTCCAAATGCAACATCTGTTACTATAGGCGAGTCAACATCAGTATCAAATGTAGATAATGCGGTATCATTTAAAGCATTTCCTAATCCTGCAACAAATGCTATTAACATCAATGCAGAAGGCATAAGCACCGGCGTTGTATCTATAAACGTATACGATGTACGTGGTAAAGTTATCGCTACACAATCTACAAATGCCGCAAACAGTATGCTGAACGCACGTATAGATTGTAGCAAATGGGCGGCTGGAATGTATTATATACAGGTTACAAAAGAATCTTCAAGTAGCATTATACCTGTTGTAAAACAATAACATATTCATTTATAAGCACTTAAACAAAGCACCGCGAATGCGGTGCTTTGTTATTTATGATGGATTAAAAAATGGGGCTATTTTTTAATACCATCCAGCAGTAATGTATTACTAACTTTATAGTAGTTCTTATTACATAGCATGGTATAGTATCATCAATCAGGCAGTGTTTCAAGGTCAGGAATTGCTGAATTATTCTTTTACCCAAAAAAACTGTTTTATGATTAAAAAAGCTTTACTCGCCACCAGTTCTTTCTTATTCTGTACACTTATCTTCATGAGCAACAAGAGCGGTCCCGCTACAAACGGGCAAGGCATCAAAACAGGCGGCCCGGGCTCTGCCGGACTAACTTGTGCTGCTTCAGGATGCCATACAAGTGGCATCGGTACAACAACAGGTGGATTTGAAATACGAAAAAAATTCAATCCGGACTCAGGTGCAATCGTCAATACATACATACCCGATTCACTTTACCTCGTACGTCTTTCCGGTTCACATTCTATACTCACTAAATTCGGCTTTCAAATACAGGCTATCAAAATAAATGACAGCGGAGATGTAGGTATTTTCAGTGCATTAGGCCCAAAAATGCAAGTGGTAACCATAGGAAGCAGAAAAATACTTGAAAATACAGACACTATATCTAAAGTTGGCAGTAATGTGAATATTGTATTCACATGGAAAGCACCACCTAAAAACAGCGGTCAAGTACGCTTCTACGGGATATTGAATGCGGTCAATGGCGATGGCACCAGCAGCAACGATCAACCAAGCAGCACAATATCATTTGCCATGGCCGAATCTCTGAATATACCCTACAACACAAACTCAGGCAATTTGAAAACATACCCCAACCCTGCTATTGATATATTCAATATCGAAAATAAATATGCTGCAAATGGCGATTATCAATTGCAGGTTATAAACAATACCGGACAAGTAATTATTAGAGAAACATTTACCGTACAAAACAATTTATTATCTCACAAAGTAACTACAACCAATTGGGCAAGTGGATTATACATAATCCAGTTATCACACAATGGCAAGCAGCAAGTAACGACAGTTGTAAAACAATAAATACATAGCCATATATAAGTTGAGGGACGCTATACGGTGTGCCTCAACTTATACATACAAGCACGGCATACACCATCATGACACCATCTACCAAACCAAGATAAACTCTATCCACGGGATTTTTTTGGACATATTTTACTACTACCCATGCAACTACTGCGACTGTTATTTCTGCCAACAGTCTTGCAGTAAAAGGATAACGCATAAACTGTATAATACTACAAAATAAAAAACATCCCAACGATATATTGACTAGCATAAAACTCTTACTTGCACCTATTGTGTTGGGTATGGTTTTGATATGTACCATCGCGTCAGATTGCATATCACGTACATCAAATAATACGCAAAGAGCAAGTAATAAAAATACTCTGATAAGCACTTCAAATGGATAATGGCTTACTGAGTAATGATGGTATAATATAGGTAATATGCAAGTTGCTACTGTCCAGACAGTTACCAGTATGATTATCTTAAACCAACCGTAATCTTTTATCCTGTGCTTCTTTAAGAAAGGCAATGCGGGAAACGAATACATAAATGCTAACACCCCAAGCAAGCCACACCATTGTATAATAATGTTTGGCAGAAAAATAATGGCAAACAATAGCTGTAACAGACCGACAATGATAAATAACCAATGCCAAAACCTGAAAGACCTTATGTACCCTTTAGCAGCAACATCTGTTTTTATATGCATCAGAAAGTGTGCATTATATACCAGTAACGTGCTGCCGAATAACAAGTGATGCAAAGGTGTATTTACGTCAGGTGTTTCGGTAAGCAATAGTTTTTCCGTTGCCATGCAAAGGCCTACCGCACATGCTGCTGCAAACAAGCTAGTGAATAACACCCAATCTATAATACGTAAGAACAGCTTCATCAAACAAAAATACGGCTGACAATGCAGCCGTATATCGTTACTATCAATTATTATTACAGTGGTATATTACCATGCTTACGCTTTGGCATGCTCACCGCTTTGTTTTCCAGCATCTTGTATGCTTTTATAAGCTTTGCCCTTGTTTCAGCAGGCAGTATCACTTCATCAATAAATCCACGAGCTGCCGCACCATATGGGTTGGCAAACTTATCGGTGTATTCCAGTTCTTTTTCTTTCCATTTTGCATCATGATCTGCAGCTTCAGCTATTTCTTTCTTGAAGATAATTTCCGCGGCTCCTTTAGCACCCATAACGGCTATCTCTGCAGTGGGCCATGCATAGTTCAGGTCTGCGCCGATATGCTTTGAGTTCATCACATCGTATGCACCACCATAAGCCTTACGTGTTATCACTGTTACTTTAGGTACGGTAGCTTCGCTCAATGCATACAACAGTTTAGCACCATTAGTTATGATGCCGTGCCACTCCTGGTCGGTACCCGGCAGAAAGCCTGGTACATCAACCAACACCAGCAGAGGTATATTGAACGCATCGCAAAAACGTACGAAGCGTGCACCTTTTTTGCTTGAATTAATATCTAACACACCAGCAAGAAATGCGGGCTGATTAGCTACTACACCTACGCTGCGCCCGCCAATACGCGCGAAGCCTACCACTATATTCTCCGCATATTCTTTATGTACTTCAAGAAAAGAATCAACATCTACCACCTCTTCTATCACTTCCTTTATATCATAAGGCTGGTTGGGGTTTTCGGGTATGATGCTGTTCAACTTCTCACGTATTTCATCACCTGCTTCGTAAGCATATATCGGTGCCTCTTCTTCACAGTTTTGCGGCATATAGCTCAGCAGGCGTTTGATGTGGTCTATACATTCCACCTCATTAGCACATGCAAAATGCGTAACGCCTGATTTGGACGCATGTGTATGCGCCCCACCCAACTCTTCGCTGGTTACTGTTTCGTGTGTTACAGTCTTTACCACATTCGGCCCTGTTACAAACATATACGATGTATTCTCTACCATCAGTATAAAATCTGTAATAGCAGGCGAATACACAGCACCACCCGCACATGGCCCCATAATAGCTGACAACTGTGGCACAACACCAGATGACTTCACGTTGCGATAAAATATATCCGCATATCCACCCAATGACACCACACCTTCTTGTATACGTGCTCCACCACTATCATTCAATCCTACTACAGGTGCGCCATTCTGTATAGCAAGATCCATTATCTTACAAATCTTCTCAGCATGTGTTTCCGAAAGGCTGCCACCAAATACCGTAAAGTCTTGGGAGTATACATATACCAACCTGCCATTTACCGTACCATAGCCTGTTACCACACCATCGCCGGGGTACATTTCTTTTTCCATACCAAAATCACGGCAGCGGTGCTGTACCAGCATACCTATCTCCTCAAAAGAGCCTTCATCCAATAGCAACTGCAAACGTTCACGTGCTGTTAGTTTACCTTTTTTATGTTGCCCTTCTATTCGTTTAGCACCGCCACCCAGCAGCGCTTCTTCTTGTTTAACTTTTAATGCAGATACTTTATCCATCTCTCGGTTTTCAAAAAATTACGGAACAAACCTAATGTAAAACCACCCAAACAACAACTATTTATAATAAGGTTTTATACCATAGTAATTGCATCCTACCACACACTACAATAACTTTACATAAACGAATGCATGAAATACATTATAACAATTGTATTATTTACAGCCTCGCTATGGGCAAAAGCGCAAATACCAGCCTATAAGGCCAAAGACCTTGTAACCCGCGTATCCAATACGGACACATTTTATGTGGTAAATTTTTGGGCTACCTGGTGTGGCCCTTGTGTGAAGGAACTACCGGAATTTACCAAACTATCCAATCAACTTGCAGGCAAGCCGGTAAAAATCCTGCTCGTCAGCCTTGATTTTAAAGAAGCCTACCCGAAAAAAATAAACACCTTTATTGAAAAGAAAAAGCTGCAGCACGAAGTAATATGGCTGAATGAAACCAATGCCAATGAGTTTATACCTGCTATAGATGATCGTTGGCAAGGTTCTATACCTGCTACATGGCTTTATTACAAGAAAACAGAATACACCAATTTTTTCGAAGGAATGATTACAGCAACACAACTGCAAACATTGATAGAAAAACAACTGGCATTACAATAAGCATTGCGCCTGCTACCATCATATAAAAAACTAAACCAACTGGTAGAAGCCGAAAACTTCGAGCCTGTTTTCAGTTGGGGTTTGCGTATGGCTATTGCGGCCATAGTACCCGTTCTATGGGGTGTATATACCGGCAGAACGGAAGATGCAAGTTGGATGGCACTAACCGCCGAAAGTATTTGCTGGGTAGAGATGAAAGGCTCTTTCGGGCAGCGGTTGCGTATTCTCACAGGTGGTATCATCCTAACAGTATTCTTCGGCATATTAGGTAGCATTACGGGTGGTATATTATGGCTTACACTACTTTGCATGTTAGGCGTAGGTTTCATATCGGGCTTATTCAAAAATCTGGGCGACCGTGGTAGCGGTTTGGCAATGAGTGTATTTGTACTCTTCATCATCGCTAACGAATACCCTGCCCATAACTGGCAGGAGGTAGAACACCGAACCAGATTGATATTTGCAGGGGGTGTATGGAATGCTTTTGTTGGCATATTCGCGGCGCTCTACACACCTGCAAAGCAGCCCTATCGCCGCACCATAGCTGTAATATGGAAAGGCATTGAAGGATTGGTAAGCACTGTTGCCAATGGCTGGGACGGCAATGGCATACGTAGCAACATACGTGATATTTACCTGAAAGAAAAAGAAGTACGTGCTGCTATAGATACATCGCTACATCTCTATGAAGCGATGGCGCATCAGGCAAGTAAAAAAGACACACATGAATATGAGTTGGCACACGTGCGCAAAGCCACAGCTTTAGTGGCTACACACATCATAGCCATCAGCGAAGAACTGGAGCAGGTAAACATCAAAGAAACTGCCACCGAATTGCGCCTGAAAATATATGCCGTACTGAAAGCCTTGCAACAAACTGTTGACCGTATGGCTGTATATGTAGTGAATCTGAAACCAGAGGAAGAGTTACTACTGTCAACACGCATCAGCAGGTTGGAAAAACTAATTGCTTTAGTAAAAGAATACCCGCTGGATGATAATCCGAATTACCAACCCATCAAACGTGCAACAAGATTGGCAGAACGTTGTACCAAACTCATACAAAACAGTATAGAACGGCTTGAAAATTCAGGAAAAGAATTACCTGTATTCCGTTCCTACTCGCTTATCAAAACCATCTTCATACTGCATCCCAAACACTGGTGGCGCAACCTGCAACTGCTTTTTAATTTCAACACTTTCACTACACGCTATGCTATACGCGCTGCTGTTGCTGCCACCATCGGTATGTTTATTGCCAAGTGGTTCAGCATCAGTCATGGTTATTGGATACCGTTTACTACGCTATTGGTATTGCAACCCTATTTTGGTGCTACCATCAAAAAAGCAATAGACCGTGTTATAGGCACAGTGGCAGGTGGTGTAGCAGGTGGCTTGCTGATGGGTTTACCTGCCGGATTATTCATCAAAGAAATCATGCTGTTTATCAGCTTTGTATTGATGGTGTACTTCATCCACAAACGCTATTCAATAGCGGTATTTTTTATCACACTCAGCCTTGTTATGTTGTTCGATGTAGAAGGCTCACTTAATACTTCACTCTTATTCGTCAGGGGACTTTCTACAGTAGGTGGCGCTACGCTTGCCATCGTCGCGGGTTTTGCATTGCTGCCGCATTGGGATACTAAATGGCTGCCATTACATCTTACAGAATCCATCAAGGCAAACTATCAGTATTTCATCTACACATTCTTTGCTGATAAGCCTGTTACTAACTGGACGAGATTGAAACGACAAGCAGAATCTAAAAACACCAATGCTTTCGATTCGTTCAACCGCTATATGCAGGAACCTAGCTTCAAGCGCAAACCCTTTGCCATCTACTACCACATCATTACACATAATGTGCGCATTACCAGAGAATTGAACAATATACATCTGGAAGAAGAAAACCGACAGCCCAAAGCCACCGTACATCCGCATCAGGAAGAAAAGCTGATGAACGCCTTGCACTGGTTTCATGAAAATATATACTACAGCAACATCATCAATAGCGACAAACCGATAGAAATGATACCCACCGATAGTTTACCGGCCTATCGCGCTGCACTATCAGAACTGCAACTCATGTATATAGACCGCATGATAATAGAACTGAAAACAATGTACACCGATATGGAAAAACTGGCGCAAAGAGAAAAAGAATAATGCCTTAGCTTCGCAATATGAATTATCTGGGGCACGCCTACTTATCTTTCGGCAATGCGGGCATACTTACGGGCAATATGATGGGTGATTATGTGAAAGGTAAACTGGCATTGGGAAAATATCCTGCAGAAATACAAATAGGATTGATGCTGCATCGTAAGATAGACGCCTATGCTGATACACACCCTGCCAACCAACGTGCAAAAGTATGGTTCAGAACCGATTATGGATTGTATGCAGGTGCTGTACTCGATACCCTGTACGACCATTTTCTTGCTAACGACCCTAAACATTTTCCATCACAACAAGAATTACTGACATTTTCTCAAGACACATACAGCAAACTCGCCACTCATCAAGAGTACTTTCCGGAGCGCTTTGCGAGCATGTTTCCGTATATGCAGGAGCATAACTGGCTGTATAATTATCGAACTTTACGTGGTGTGCAACAATCGCTTGGAGGGTTGGCAAGGCGTGCGAAACATATACCGCCTGTTGATAAAGCATATGCAACATTCATTACACAATTTTACCAACTGAATCAGTGCTATTATGAATTTATGGACGACGTGGTTAAATTTGTTAAACTTGAGTTAAGCCTGTAGAATTGGTACGGCTGGATAGTATTTTTGAACGCTTCGGTATTTTGGTATTTTAAATTAATCATGCGCAAATTTTTCTTCCCATATATAGCAACTGTTTTATTACTGATTATAATAGTTGCATGCAACTCTCAAAACGAACCCGTCAACGCCAAACCTCGCATCCCCGAAGAAAAAAAATTCGGTAGCATCAAGCTCAAGTATGAAGACACGACGCAACCGGAGTTCCGTAACATCGTACATCGATTAGATTCTTTCTATGCCGTACAAGCAAGAATGGGTTTCAACGGAAGTGTTTTAGTAGGCTATAAAGGCAAAGTACTGTATGAAAGATACTATGGTATTGCCAATCGTGAAACAGGACTGAAACTAAACCCTACCAGTGCTGTGCAACTTGCATCTGTTTCAAAAACATTTACTGCTGCGGCTATCTTATGGCTACACCAACAGAAATACCTGAATATTGACGAGAAAGTAAAAACATACATTCCCGAATTGCCTTATGCAGATGTCACGGTGCGTATGTTGCTCAATCACCGTTCCGGGATTCCTGACTACATAAAATGGGTGCCTAAATTTCGCAAAGACCATAAAACACCTATGACGAATGATGAAGTATTAGCCATGTTTGCTAAACACAAACCGGCACTGGAATCTCGCCCTAATACAAGGTTCAAATACTGCAACAGCAACTATGCTATTCTGGCGTCTATAATAGAAAAAGTAGGCGGCATGAGCTATGCAGAGTTTATGAAGAAATACATCTTCGACCCCCTAGGAATGAAATATACTTTTGCATACGACCCTTTTAAAGGTTTGCCATACGGCAATACCATCAGTTACAAAGCTAATTGGGTGAAAGAACCTGATATGTTTGCAGATGGTGTATGGGGCGATAAAGGTATATACAGCACCGTACAAGATATGTATCGCTGGGACCAGTCATTTTATAAGAATGCTTTTCTTGACAATGAAACGTTGGAAATGGCTTATGGCCCTTGCTCATTTGAGAAACCGGGTGTGAAAAACTACGGTCTTGGCTGGCGTATGCTTTGCTATCCAGATGGTGATAAAATCATTTATCACAATGGCTGGTGGCATGGCAATAACACGGTGTTCTACCGTTTTATTCAAGACAACTTCACCATTATTATACTGGGCAATAAGTATAATAGCGGCATTTACAGGCAAGCTCCTGTTGTTTACAGTATACTTAAAAACACATCACCGGATAAAGGTTTCGATACAGAAGAATAAAGAACGACTGAACATCTCCCCCGAATATGTTATAAAACACTCAAAACAAATCCATACTGCACAAGAGTATGGTGTATTTGGTTATGAAGTATGTAATAGTATTTTGTTGGAGCTTACTTCTTTATCTCCAATCGTCTGCACAAAATATTTCAGGCATTGTGCTTGATGCAGAAACTTACAAACCTTTGCCGTTTGCCACACTACAGCAAGGTAATAGTAAACAAGGTTTTATTGCAGACATCAACGGACGTTTTAGCTTCAACCTGCTATCAGGTATTAATCTTGTCAGAGTATCATATACAGGCTATAAAACTATGAGTGTCGGTATACAAAAAACAGACACTATCTTTCTGCAACCACTGTATAATATGGGCGATGAGGTAGTAATACGCCCACCCTACGAAAAAATAAAGCGTATCATCAACACCGCTATTCGCAACAAAGCTGACAATAACCCTGATAAATATGCCGAATACCGCTATGATATTTATTACAAAATGCGTGCAGACATTTTGCCGAATGATGATGCGTTGAAAGCCAGATATGCCAAAGAAGAAAAGAAATCTAATCAAAACGATTCGACAAAACGAAATGCAGATTCAATCTATGCTGCAAGAAAAAAGAAAATAGATTCTGTATTTAATCGCAACCACATACTATTTTCAGAAACATATAGCAGGGTATTCTTTAAAGCACCTGGCAAAAGACAGGAAACAGTCTTGGCATCACGTTTCTCCGGGTTTAAAAAGACATTTTTTACGAATGTAGTTACAGGTATATTACCCTTCCATGCGTACGATGAGTTTATAAAAATGAATGCTACAGATTATGTAAACCCATTGTCAAAAGGTTGGCAATCACGTTATCAATTCGACCTTGTTGATGAAATACTGGATGGCAGTGATACTATTTTCATCTTCAAATACAAAGCAAAAAAAGGCGTCAGCTTTAAGTCGCTACAGGGGAGATTATACATTCACAGCAATGGCTATGCCATATCACACATTACAGCACAAACACCTGATACCGGCGATGGAAGGGTTTTGAAAATGCAACAAGTTTATAAACATGTAAAGGGTAAATGGTTTCCGCGAGAGCTAAACTATACCTATATTTTTACTAAATACCCTTCTCCTGAAATGGGCATGACACTATCCGGGCAGTCAATGATTGACTCTGTTTTTTATGAAGCCGGACCGGTAAAGTTTGACAAAGCACACGAAGTGAAATTACACGACTCTGTTGACTTGCGCAGCGACGTTGCTTGGCAAACTTACCGTTTTGAACCTATCAGCCATAAAGAGCAAAAAACATATACTGTAATGGATAGCCTGATGAATGAAGCAGGCATTAATAAATATCTTGAAAATGCAACCAACCTCGCTATCGGCAGAATACCTGTTTACTTTATGGATGTTGACCTCACACGATTGATTGCATACAATACCTACGAGGGCACACGTTTGGGGCTTGGTTTATACACCAACGATAAAATATCGAGATACTTCTCTGTAGGTGGGTGGTTTGGTTATGGCTTTAAAGATAAAGTATGGAAGTATGGTGCATCTGCACGCATATTCCCTACAGGAAAGAAAGAACACTGGGTTGAATTTGCTTATCAGAACAACTACCGTAACACAGGAAACGTAAATATTCACCCCGAAATAGACAGGCGCGGGCTGCAAAACTGGCTACTAGTGCAGGTTGATAAAATTGAAGAATACAAAGCCACACTACACGGGCGTTTCGGTTATTGGGAAATGGAACTGACAGGTAAACAACAAAATCTGCAGCCGCAATATTTTTACAACTTCAATGAAGCTGGCAGCAGGACAGCAAACTTCGACGTAACAGAGGCTTCGCTCAATATTCGTTACGCATTCAGAGAAAAACGTACACCCGTGTATGGCTACTATATGCCTGCCGGTACAAAATTCCCCATTCTGTATTTACAGCTTACTGGCGGGCAGTTAAGCAGCGGCACTTACCAAACAAATTATACAAGAGTACTGGCTGCAATTGATTACAAAGTACACATCAACCGTTGGGGGCAAGACCATTTCAGGCTGATGGGAGGCCTGATACAGGCAGAAAATGACAATGCTCTTCCCCGTTCACTATTATTAGCGGGCAATGGTTATCGTTTCAATAGTCAATACCAGATATATGCCTGGGGCGGGTTTATGACCATGCTACCATTTACATATTTCAGTGATAAGTTTGGCTCTGTATTATACCGTCACGATTTCGACAGGTATTTTTATAAGCACAAATACAGCAAACCATCGTTGAGCATTGCGCACAATATGTTATACGGCAGCCTTTCAGCACGTAGCGCTTTAGCAGATGGCAACATCAATACACCGGTTAATGGCTATCACGAATCGGGGATGATTATCAATAATATTATCCGTTTAAACTATCTCAACATAGCTCATTTCAACATCAATGTTGGTGGTTTTTATCACTGGGCAAACGCCCCTTTCAACTGGAAAAACAACGGGCGATTTGTAATTGGCACATCACTCACCTTCTAAATAAAAGAGCCGCAAAATCTGCGGCTCTTTACTATATAACAATAACATTTTTTTACTTACCTGCTATAGTTTGGTGCTTCCTTAGTTATTACAATATCATGCGGGTGGCTTTCTGCCATACTTGCAGATGTTATGCGTATAAACTGTGCTTCGTCTTGCAGTGTCTTAATATCTTTCGCACCGCAATAACCCATACCTGCACGTAAGCCGCCAACGAATTGTTGTACTACTTCATTCAGCGAACCTTTATATGGTACACGTCCTACAATACCCTCAGGTACTAACTTTTTAATATCGGCTTCCATATCCTGAAAATAGCGGTCTTTTGAACCTTCCTGCATCGCCTCTACGCTACCCATCCCACGATACGATTTGAACTTACGCCCTTCGTATATAATCGTTTCGCCCGGGCTTTCTTCCGTACCTGCAAATATTGAACCTGCCATTACACAAGATGCGCCTGCAACAATAGCCTTTACCATATCGCCCGTATAGCGAATACCACCGTCAGCAATTACAGGTATACCACGTTTCTTCAAGGCAGATACTGCTTCCATTATAGCTGTTAGCTGGGGTGCTCCGGCACCTGTTACCACGCGTGTAGTACAGATAGAACCCGGTCCTACACCTACCTTCACAGCATCAGCACCTGCATCTGCTAATGCCTTTGCACCTGCTGATGTAGCTATGTTACCAGCAATAACAGGCAATCCTTTAAATGTTTTCTTTACCAGCTTCACCATATCCACTACACCTTTCGAGTGTCCGTGTGCGCTGTCTAGTGTAATGACATCAACACCTGCTGCTTTCAATGCTTCCACACGTTGCAGTGTATCTGCAGTAATGCCTACCGCAGCACCTGCAAGTAAGCGTCCCATATTATCTTTGGCAGAGTTGGGATGGCTTTTTATCTGCATGGTATCGCGGAAGGTTATTAAACCTATCAGCTTTCCTTTTTTATCAACTATCGGCAGTTTTTCAATCTTATATTGCTCCAGTATCAGCTCCGCTTTCGCCATGCTGGTACCCACTGCGGCGGTAACGAGGTTGTCTTTCGTCATCACCTCGCTCACTTTCTTTTTGGTATTACGCTCAAAGCGCATATCGCGGTTGGTGAGGATGCCTACCAATAGTTTATTCTTATCTACTATAGGTATACCACCTATTTTATTATCGCGCATCAGCTTTTGCGCTTCAGCTACAGTAGCATCGGGCGTAAGTGTGATGGGGTCAACAATCAGTCCGCTTTCACTACGTTTTACTTTACGCACCTGGTCTGCCTGCCGCTCAATGCTCATATTCTTATGCAGCATACCTATACCACCTTCACGTGCCAGCGCAATAGCCAGCGTCGCTTCCGTAACGGTATCCATAGCCGCAGATACCATCGGAATATTCAGTTTAATGTCTTTTGTAAGTTGAGTAGCGGTACTTACTTCGCGAGGCAGTACTTCGGAGTAAGCAGGCACAAGGAGAACGTCATCAAACGTTAGGCCTTCGCCGTAGAACTTGGATTTTATTGCCATGTGCAAAGGTAATGTAAGAATTTGAAATTTAAAAAACGAGCTATAATGTTCTGCTATACCCTTATAAAACCCTTTGCTGACAAGCCTCTACACA
>CALESY010000129.1 GCA_937919945.1 uncultured Chitinophagaceae bacterium
AATGTACACCGAACGCTATATGAATACGCCTGAGCAAAACCCGCAAGGCAATGAAGATGCCAACCTGCTGACAAAAACCAAAAACCTGCAAGGCAAGCTGTTACTGATACATGGTACAGACGATGCTACCGTAGTATGGCAGCACTCCATCAACTTTATAAAGAAAGCAGTGGATGAAAACGTGCAGGTAGATTATTTTGTGTACCCCGGCTACGAACACAACGTACGGGGCAAAGACCGTGTACACCTGATGCAGAAGATAACCGACTATTTTGATACGTATCTCAAATAATAATAAAGCCCCGCGAGTTGCGGGGCTTCTTAGTTTACAATCGCTATTTTCTCAAGAAATTGTTCATACACCTTATTCAAAAGAAAAGTTACTTGTTTCGAGTTTAGTTTTTTGCTATTTGCTGCAATAAGTTTTTTATCCGGTGTCCATAGATACATATTGCAGTAATAATCAAATAGATTTCTTAGTTGAGGGGCAAGGACTGTTCTTAGTATTTTCTTATCATTAGTGCAATGTGCGTAATCGTCTGGAATATCTAATGCACTTATGAGTGCATTAAAACTTTCTCGTGTTGAGATAGATAGCCTTTTATTTTTGAGTAGGTCAATGTTGAATGTTGCACTTGAGCGGATAGGATATTTTAGTTTTTTAACCCAACTTAATGATGATTTTTTATCAAAAACGGTATCAGACTTCTTAATATAATCAACCAAAGATTTTATGTTTGAGAACAAAAGCATTCGTTTATTCTCATCTACTAATACATTGGCGTCATGATTAAAAGTTGTCGTGTCATTTCCCCAAAGAATATAGTAATACTTCTCTTTTAGGATAATTCGTACTACCCATTTTTCATATTTTTCTGATATGTCTTTGTTATATGACATTACATCTCCACTTTCTTCAACCCCAGTACATCCCGCATTTCAAAAATACCCTGCTTACCATTTATGTATTCGGCTGCCAGTACTGCCCCTAATGCAAAGCCCTTACGGTTGTGCGCGGTGTGTGTGATTTCAATATCGTCTATAGCCGATGTGTATTTAATGCTATGCGTACCCGGTACGTTTTCCTCTCGTAGTGCATTAATGTGTATGGCTTCGGGATTGTCGGTTTCGTGTTTGCTCCAGTGTTTTTTGCGTTGCAGGTTGTCTATTATCTGTTCTGCCAGCGTTATGGCTGTGCCGCTGGGTGAGTCTTTCTTTTGCAGGTGGTGTATCTCTTCCATCACCACATCGTAGCTCGGCTGCTCGTTCATCAGCGATGCCAGTGCTTTGTTTATCTCAAAAAAGATATTTACACCAATGCTGAAGTTAGATGCCTGTAAAAACGCTTTACCTTTTTCCGTTGCTTTCATCTTGGCATGCACCAGCCCTTCATTCCATCCTGTAGAACCGCATACTACCGATGTGCCAGCATCTAAGCAGCGTAGTACGTTTTCTTTAGCCGCCTCGGGGTTGGTAAACTCTATGGCAACATCTGCCTTGGCAAGGTGCTCGTCAGTCATCTCATCTCTGTTGGCAGTGCTGATGCGCAACACTATGTTGTGTCCGCGCTCGGTGGCTATCTCTTCAATGGCTTTACCCATTTTACCGTACCCTATCAGTGCTATATTCATACGTTGCTTATGCTAAAAAGAAAGAAATAATAGTGAAGATGGCAAAGACGATGCTGGCTATGCCATTGGTATTGGCAAACGCTATGCCTACTTTGCTCAGGTCGTTTGGCTTTACCAATATATGCTGATACAATAACAGCCCTATAAACACCGCCGCACCTATCCAATACACAATATGAAAACTACCCTCGATGCCTGCATATATTACAAACAGGGCAGAGAGTACATGCAATATGTTCGATACCATCAACGCCTTTGCCGTACCCAGTGCGGCAGGTATAGAGTGTAGTTGTTGGCTTTTGTCAAAGTCCTCGTCTTGCAGGGCGTAGATAATGTCAAAGCCTGATACCCATGTCAGTACCGTCAACGAAAACAAAACCGGTACAAGACTGAAAACACCCGTTACAGCAAGGTAGGCACCCAGTGGCGATAGCGATAAGCCTATGCCCAGTACTATATGACACAGTGCAGTAAAGCGTTTGGTATAACTATAAAACAGGATAACAAACAATGCAATAAATGATAAGTAAAAACACAGGCTGTTGATAAAATACGTAGTAGCTATAAACAACACACCATTGGCAATGGTAAAAGCAAGTGCGTTTTGCGGCTTGATGATGCCCGCAGGTATTTCGCGTTTAGCAGTGCGTGGGTTCAGTGCGTCAAAGCGGCGGTCGAGGTAGCGATTGAAAGCCATGGCAGCCGTACGGGCAAACACCATACACAGCAATACTTTCGTAAACAATGCCCAAGAGAATGTGTAATCATCCTTTACCACTGCCAGCGAAAAGCCTATCATGGCAAAAGGTAGGGCAAACACCGTATGGCTGAATTTAATCAGCGACATATAGTGCTTTACTTGTTGCCCGAATGTTGTGTTGGCAGCTTCCATTATTTCTTTTCTACATCTACATCTACATCAAAACCAATAGAGATGGACTCTTCTTGCCCGTTAGAATATACCAGTACGTTTTTCGACTGGTGTCCCGGCCTGTTCTCACTATTAAATTCTACCATTATTTCGCCCTCTTGCCCCGGCAGTACTATGTCTTTCGTCCATGTGGGAGTAGTGCATCCGCAACCTGCTATTACATTATATACAAGCAAGGGATTATCGCCTGTATTCCTGAATTTAAAAGCGTGCTTTACTTTCTCTCCCTCTTTAATGGTACCAAAGTTGTGGCGTGTTTCTGCAAATTCAATTTTGGTTTTAGGCATTGCCTTTGCTTCGTTCTCTTTGCGTTGTATTTCACCCAGTTCTGCATCGTGGCTATGCGCGCCACCGTTGCCTATCTTATATTTATTGAACAAAGCCGTGCTGCTAACACCACTCAGCTCTACCAATGCGATGGTAAATACCGATAAGGTAAGCACCGTTAGCAAAACTGTTTTTAATTGAGCATTCATTTTTTTATTAATATTGAAAGTGATTAACTGTTTTGTTCCCAAACCTGTGCCAGATGCACCAATGTTTCCACTGCTTTTTCCATATCCTGCACACTCACATATTCCTGCTTGCTGTGTATGCCCATTTCACCCGTAAACAAGTTGGGGCAGGGCAAACCCATGAACGATAAACGAGAGCCATCCGTACCGCCACGCACACTCATGCGTATAGCTTGCATTCCTGCACGTTTATAGGCTTCTTCAGCATAGTCCATTACTTGCGGGTGATGATCTAGCACTTCTTTCATGTTACGGTATTGTTCCGTTACAACAAACTCGTAGGTAGCGCCTGCAAATTCTTTAATTGTTTCTGTTGCCAATGCTTTCAGCCTTTCTTCGTGTTTGGCAAGCATCGCCGTATCAAAATCGCGGATGATGAATGATACACTGGCTTTTTCCAGCACACCTTCCATATGTACCGGATGTACAAAGCCCTGTTTACCTTCTGTCGTTTCAGAGCACCACTCATTACGTGGCAGTTTATCTACAAATGCCGATGCTACTTTTATAGCACTCACCATTTTATCTTTTGCATAACCCGGATGCGCGCTGATACCGTGGAATGTAACCTTCACACCATCGGCACTAAAGGTTTCGCCTTCCAGATGTCCACGCTCACCACCGTCAAGCGTATAGCCATATTGCGCACCGAGCTTTTGCATATCTACTTTGTTTACACCACGTCCTATTTCTTCGTCGGGGGTAAAGAGTATGCGTATGGCGCCGTGTGGTATTTCGGGGTGTTGTATCAGGTAGTTGGCAAGGTCCATAATGATGGCTACACCTGCTTTATCGTCTGCACCCAATAGGGTAGTACCGCTGGCAGTAATAATATCATCGCCTATTCTTTCTTTGAGGTACGGATGTTCTTTTGTGCTGATAACAACACTTGTATCATCGGGCAATACAATGTCGCTGCCATTGTAGTTTCTATGCAGTATGGGTTTTACACCTGCACCACTGCAATCGGGGGCTGTATCCACATGGCTGCAATAACACAGTACAGGTACTTGCTTGCTGCTGGTAGCAGGTATAGTGGCATAGACATAGCCATGCTCGTCCAGCTCGGCATCTGCAATACCCATCGCCTTCAGTTCTTCCACCAATATTCTGCTCAGGTCTTTTTGTTTTTCGGTAGATGGCTGGGTGGGCGATGCAGGGTCGCTCTGTGTATCTACCTGCACATAACGCATAAACCTTTCTGCCGCTGTATGACTATAATTGCTGATTGACATGCCTTGCTTTTGAACGCGTAAAATTAGCATTCTGCGCTCAACTTATGCCATCCTTTTTAACTATTGTACCTTTGCAGCATGAGTATGGCAAACGCATTTGATATATCTGAAATATTTACCGTGTCTTTCGCGCTGTTTGCGGTGATAGATATGTTGGGGTCTATACCTGTGCTGCTGACGCTGAAAAAGAAAATGGGCGACATCAGTGCTGTACAGGCTACAGCCGTATCGGGTGCGTTGATGCTTTTGTTCTTCTTCATCGGCGAGCAGGTGCTTAATTTTATGGGGTTGGATATTCATTCTTTTGCCATAGCGGGTAGCATTGTAATATTTGTATTGGGATTGGAAATGGTATTGGGCTTAGAGATTTTCCGTTCAGAGAAAGACAATAAATCGGGCAATGTAGTACCCATAGCCTTTCCGTTGATAGCAGGGTCGGGTACGCTCACTACTATTATGTCTTTAAAAGCCAGTTACCATGCCACCAATATCCTCATTGCCATTTTTGTAAACCTTGTTTTTGTATTCCTCACACTACGCTCACTCAATCTGCTTGAAAGATTATTAGGCCACTCAGGCATATTGGTAGTTCGCAAATTCTTTGGTGTGATACTGCTCGCCATCGCTGTCAAAATGTTCAGAGCGAATGTGGGAGTGTGAGAGGGAAGTATGGAATGACTTCTGGAATGCCGTTCTCACTCCACACACCTTTACATTTTCTTTAACACACCTCATTTATGGAATAACGCCACTATCGTGTTTTGCTGAAAATACGTTATCATGCACAAGATTCCATTTCTACTAACGTCTATGCTATGGTGCATAGGTTGCGGGCACAATTCTGTAGCTTATTATATCCCCGGCAATAACGATGAAACCCTTATCAATCCGCAAGGACAAACACTGCAAACACGCTTTAAGCTACCTGCCGGTTATACCCGTATACTCAGTGATGGATTTGGCAATTACCTACGCAATCTGCTACTAAAAAAGCACGGCGCAGATGTGCATTATTATGATGGTAGTACCAAGTACAAGAACGTACACGCAGCAGTGCTGGCAATGGATATTGGCGATAAAAACCTGCAACAATGTGCTGATGCCGTGATGCGCTTGCGTGCAGAGTATTTATATGCTGCCAGGCAATACGACGATATACACTTCAGGTTTACCAATGGATTTGATGCACGATACGATAAATGGAAAGAGGGCTACAGAATACAGGTAAAGGGTAATCGTGTAACATGGGTACAAACAGCATCCCCATCTGCCGACTATAAAAGCTTTCGCCAATACCTTGAAGTGGTATTTTCTTATGCAGGTACTTTGTCTTTATCAAAAGAGTTGAGGCCTGTTGCCATGCAAGATATACAGCCGGGCGATGTATTTATAAAAGGTGGTTCGCCGGGCCACGCAGTCATGGTAGTGGACGTTGCAGTCAATGTACACGGACAAAAAATATTCATGATAGCACAAAGCTATATGCCCGCACAGGATATTGAAGTATTGATAAACCCATCTGATAAACAACTGAGTCCGTGGTATGTAGCAGATACAGCCCTTGTTTCGGTCGCAACCCCCGAATGGGATTTCACCATCTACGATTTAAAGCGGTTTGAATAAAAAGCAGCAGGGCATTTGCCCTGCTGCTTAAACCATCATACTGAAAGTGTTGCCATGAGTTTCCCCATGACACTCACACACTATACTAATCTTCTTCTTCATACCATCCGTTGCTCGCTAATACATCGTCTGTTTTGTTCACTTTCCTTACAAGGTCTATGTATTCCGCACGGTAGCCCTCGGGGTCGTGGCGCATACTGTTGCGTGCCAATGATAGTACTTTGTTATAATTGCTATTGCCTTTGTAGGGAGAGTTTTTCAGCAGCATACCAAACATGGCTACCGATGTTGCGAAGCGTGCATTCTCGCTGGCGCGTTGCAGGGTAGTGGTGTGGTTGGGTATGATGTGTGTTATCTCTTTACTGGTATTGCCATTCGGCTTTTTATATCTGAATTTGATGGTAGCTAACTCATCGCCATTATTGTAATCCACAACACTGGGGTACGCAGCACCGCGTTGCTGATACTTCAACGGTGTTACATTGCGTACATCATTGCTCTGCACACCGGCGGGTATTATCTCGTAGATGATGGTAACACTGTGTCCTGAACCCATATCGCCCGCATCTTTTTTATCGTCTTTAAAATCTTCTTCGTTCAGCAAGCGGTTTTCATAACCTACCAACCTGTAAGATTGTACATACGCCGGGTTGAACTCTATCTGTGCTTTCACGTCTTTAGCCAATGTAAAGATGGTGCCGCCAAACTCCTTCACCAGTGTCTTTTCGGCTTCTTGCTCGCTATCTATATATGCATAGTTGCCATTGCCTTTGTCTGCCAGTACTTCCATCTTACTGTCTTTATAGTTGCCCATGCCATAGCCAAGGCAGGTAAGGTAGATGCCTTTTTCGCGCTCTTTGGTTATCAGTGTTTCCAATTCATTATCACCGCTGATGCCAACGTTGAAGTCGCCGTCTGTAGCCAGTATTACACGGTTGTTGCCACCACGTACATAGTTTTCCATGGCTACGCTGTATGCCAGTTTTATGCCTGCGCCACCCGCAGTAGAGCCACCCGCCTGCAACCTGTCAAGTGCATCATAAATGGTCTGCTTTTGATTACCTGCAGTAGCCGGTAATACCAAACCAGCGCTACCTGCATATACTACAATGGATATTTTGTCTTGCGCCCTCAGTTTTGATGTCAGCATTTTGAGCGATGAGATAACCAATGGCAGTTTGTTGTATGCACTCATAGAGCCCGACACATCTATCAGAAAAACAAGATTGCTGGGTGGCAGGTTATGTGTTGGTATGGTTCGTGCCTGCATACCTATGTGCAGCAGCTTGTGTTGTGGCTTCCACGGGCAGTCGGTCAGTTCGGTAACAATGGCAAGCGGTTGGTCGCCCTCGGGTTGCGGATAGTCGTAATCGAAATAGTTAATCATTTCTTCTATACGCACCGCATCGGCAGGTGGTGTTTGTCCCTCGTTGATGAAACGGCGGATATTGCTGTATGATGCTCTGTCCACATCCACACTCATGGTAGAAAGCGGGTTTACTCGCACACTCATAAAGTCGTTCTCTTTTTCTTTCTTATAACTTTCGGTGCTTGGGTTGTAGTAGGTAGGTGGTGCATTATTGCTACCATATACTCTGATGCCATCTACTATATACGCCTTGCCATCACCACGAGCACCACCCTTGTGCACGCCTGCTTGTGTAGATACTATGCTATGTGTACTGCGGGTTGGCATCTTTTCAATTTGGTTTGATGAAATAGATCTATGTGCAGCTTCTTGTAGTGTTGGTACCTTATATGTCTTTATTACTATTTCATTTAACTCTTTGTTGTCAAGTTCCAATCTTATGTTGAGTGTAGTTGTTCGGTCAGGAGAAACCATTACACCAATTGTCTTACTTGTTCGGAAAGAAGCAAATTTCACTGTTACATCATATCTGCCTGCTGATAAAGGCTTCACAATATAGTTGCCATCTTTATCACTAACTGTTGCACTTTTCTTTATTCCGCCTTGTGTTACTTCAATAATCGCTCCGATGATTGCTTCTTTCTTGTCGTCTGTTACTTTGCCGGAGATTGCGCCCATTTGCGCGGTTGCTTTAATGGCTGCTAATAAACATAGCATCCATAATACAAATTGCTTTTTCATACAGGTCAATTTTTATGTTCATATCTCTGATGCAAAGTTCAGACGGATTCCATAAGCCTGTATCAAAATCATTTTACTAATGACATAAGTATGTATAAACTACGGTATGTTTACCCCACAATGACAAAAGCAGGCTAATAGCCTGCTTTTGTATATTATGTCATTTGTAAACTAACTCAACTTACCACACACGTACACGCTCATTTTCTGCACGGTACATTTTGTCGCCGGGTTTTACATCAAATGCCTTGTAGAATTCGGGCATGTTGCTCAACGGTCCGTTACAACGCCACAGGTTGGGCGAGTGCGGGTCGGTCTTAATACGGTTGAAAGCCTCTTCGGGCGTGGTGTTAGCGCGCCATACCTGTGCCCAGCTAAGGAAGAAGCGTTGCTCTGGTGTAAAGCCATCTATCTTATCGGTGCTTTGTCCTTGTTTTGTTTTCTTGAATGCTTCGTAAGCAATCGCCAATCCGCCAAGGTCCGCCAGGTTTTCACCCAATGTCAATTCGCCATTGATATGCACCGTGTCAAGTACTGTAAAGCTGTTGTATTGTTTTACAACGATGTCGGTCTTCTCTTTAAACTTAGCGGCATCTTCCGGTGTCCACCAATCATTCAGGTTACCGTCTGCATCATACTGGCGTCCTTGATCGTCAAAGCCGTGTGTTATCTCATGGCCTATCACCGCGCCTATACCACCATAGTTCACCGCATCATCTGCATTCATGTCAAAGAAAGGATATTGCAATATACCTGCAGGGAAAACGATTTCGTTGAAAGCAGGATTGTAATACGCATTCACTGTTGGCGGTGTCATGCCCCATTCCGTTTTGTCAACAGGCTTGCCCAGTTTGTTTATCATATAGTCGTACTCGAAAGCAGAAGCAGCCATGATGTTTTTTACATAGTCGTTGCCGCTTATTTCCAGTTTACCATAGTCGCGCCATTTATCAGGGTAGCCTATTTTGCGGATGAAAGTACCGAGCTTACCCAATGCTTTTTGCTTGGTAACATCGCTCATCCAGTCGAGGCGTTTGATACGCTCGCCGTAGGTATTTTGCAGGTTGTCCAGCATTTCAAGCATACGCTTCTTAGCTTCCGGTTTGAAGTGTTTGTCAACATACATCTGCCCCAGCAGTTCGCCCACAGAACCATCAACAACACTCAGTACACGCTGCCAGCGAGGCTTTTGCTCTTTCTGTCCGCGTACTACGGTGCCGTAAAAATCAAAACGTGCTTTGTCAAAATTGCTGCTCAGATAAGGAGCCGCATCGTTTACGGTATGAAATTTCAGGTACTTCTTCCACACATCTACCGATGTAGCTTTCAGTTGCTTGTTCACCTCTGCAAAGAAGTTTGGTGTAGCCACAATGCATGAATCCTGACTGCCTATTTTCAAGTTGGTAAAGATGGTATTCCAGTCCATACCCGGTGTCAGTTTGTTCAGCCCTTCTTTGTTGAATTTGTTGTACAATTTATAAGGATCGCGCATTTCAACACGTGTCATAGATGCACCTGCCAGTTTCTCTTCAAGCGCATATATATCGGCAGCATCTTTCTTAGCTGCGTTGCTGTCAAGCCCCATCAGCATCAGTACTTTTACCTGATATGCTTTATATGCATCGCGTATCTTGGCACTGCGCTCATCTTTGTTGAAGTAGAAATCGCGGTCGGGCATACCCAAACCGCTTTGTATAAACTGCGGTATCTGCTTGGTTACATTCTTATCATCGGGTGCTACATAAAAGCCAAACAGTTGAGTATTGCCCTCAGTATGACCTTTTGTTATTTCATTCAGTACACCATTAGCATCTGTCAGCGCATCTATGCGTGCCAGCACAGTATTTAATGGAGTAATGCCTGCCTTATCTATTGCAGCACTATCCATACCGCTACGATACAGGTCGCCTACTTTTTGGTCAGCACTTCCTTTTGCGGCGCTTTTGTTAGCAGCAGCAGCATCCAGCAACGCGCGCAATGCTTTATAATTGTTCTCTTGCAGTTCGTTAAAGCTGCCCCAGCGAGTCTGGTCGCCGGGTATGGGGTTGTTCTTCAACCAAGTGCCATTGGCATACATAAAGAAGTCGTCGCCCGGGCGAATGGTAGTGTCCATATTCGCGGGGTCTAACAGCTTGCGGGCTGCTTCGCCACTACTGCTACCACCACCGTTTTCTTTGCACGATGCCATTGCCAGCAATGCAACGCCTGCAATGAGAGAATGCTTCAGTTTTATCATTATTGATTATTTAAGATGCCAAAATTAGTATAAAACAATTTTGTTTTATATATATCTATGATTTCCGCGGGGTGAAAAATCGGGTGAAAAAATTTCAGGCTATTTTACGCCTGTCCCGCCGTATGTGCTTTACTTCTATAATGCCTTGGAAGTAATACATCTTACGTGTTATCAAATCTCTGCAACGGCTGCGTGTGCGCAGATGTTCTACTACTTCAAACAGGCTGCCGTCTTCCATCTCAAACCAGTGTCCTTCTTCTAGGTCGTCTACCAGGCAATAGCCAGGCTTTTTTTCATCGTACCTGTATAATGCTTTATATAAGGCAGGGTCTGTACATGTACTGGCAGCCGGATTGCGTAAGTAAGCTATCAATGCTTTTTCTACATCGTTAGGAAATATCTGCTTACCTATAAATGGTATCAGCACATGGCGGAATTGCGTTTTCCATTCTTTGCCATGTGGCGGCACATCGTTTTTAAAATGATTGTAGGTGAGCATGTGTGCCAGCTCGTGCAGCAATGTTATTAAGAAGCTGTATTTGTTCAGTGTGATGTTGACAGTTACGCGATGATACGGTTCATCTTTAGTGGGGTTGCGATAATCTCCCAAAACTGATTTACGTTCACGTGTCAGTGTCAGGTGTATAGTATGGCTCATGAAGTATGGAGCTACTAAATCGAAAGTGCCTTCCGGTAAAAAATGTTTTAGATGATAAATAGAAGTCTCTTGCTTTTTCATATCACTTCACTCTTGCCATTTTTGATAATGTGGTTGTTTCTATTACCGTATATACTATATAGATACCGAACAATACAAATAAAGTGGGTTTATGTATGTCGGGTTTCTTAGCCATCACATAAATTAATATAGCTGCCATGCATACCAGCAGCTTCAGAAAAGTACCCGAATACACACCTCTTACAAACGCTTCGGGGCGGCTTTTTATTTGTTTCGTTACCATCAAATAACTTACTGATGACAATACCGCCATGAGTATGTTGCCAACCATCATAGCTGCAAAGTCAAATGCAGGTAAGGCTGTTTTCATGTACAGGAAAACGCCCGCCAGTACAGCGAAGGCCACGATGGTTGTTATCAGAAAGTTCTTACTCATTTTTTCGGTTTATTAAATTCTTTTATCAACTGCCATAGAGAAACGCATAAAGCAACCAATGGCAAGGAAACAATAAACAAAGGAAATTTCCACCCTGTTTGTTTATCAAGCCACCAACCTGCCCATACTGCCAAAGCTAGCATCACCATCCATTGTGTGGCAAGGCCTGCATAGCGCATCGTGCTATTAGTTGGCTTTTCATTTTTCATTGCCTTATTTTTTTGCAGGTTGCAATGCACCTTTTTTTATTTCATCGTTCATGGGTACAAGGTTGTTCATAGCATCCTGATTCACACGTTTCATATCCAGCATGGTTGTATCGCGTTTTACTTTTACATCACCCGTTATCACATCGCGCACATTGTTTTGAAATGCTTCCTGTGCAGCTGTCAAATCTGCCAGCGAATCAACCGTGCGTTTCAGTTGAATGATTTCACGCCGGTTGCTGCCGCCTGCGTAGCCGGGTATATAATACTTCAATGGGGTTAACAGCAGTATGGCCACAGTAACAACAATCACAAATACAAAGATGCTGCTGAATAGTATGTACAGTTTCCGCATCGTCAATCTGAAGGAAGCCACCTCTTGCAAAGACACATCGTCAATAAACACCAAACGGTAGTGCGTATTGAGTCGTTTAAAAATATGCCTGCGTTTGGTTGGCTTGCTCATATTGCGAAAGGGAGTGTAAATTAAGATTTAGGAATGATGAACACAATTTTTTCAGGATGTCCTTTGGGTTAATTTTATATAGGCTTTCTTGTAATGGGTTTTTGTAAATAGCAGCAACAAATATTTTTATTTTATTATGTGTATTTGTTTGTTTTTCATATGTGGTTAACAAAATTGTTGCCGTTTGTTGCTGTTTTTGTAAGTGTTATTTTTTTGTTTCGTTGAGTGAAACACCGAAAAAATCAGGGAGCGAAGCATGTATTTGAGAAGAAACAGGAATTCCGGATTTTAACATCATTTTATCAATAACAAAAATACTAAATAAGTGTTGTATATTGAAATGTATATTATCATTATAAGAAGCCTATTAATTGCCTTTCTCGGTTTGAGGGGATTTTGTTATTTTTGAGCTATATGTAAGGTGTCTTAATATATACCTGCAAAGTTGTTTGCAGGTATACTATTTTAAGCATTTTACAGTTATACATTATTGAAGCAAAAGCACTCAAGTACATTTGAGCCCTCGTAATATATTATTTTTTATCATAATCCTTTGTTGCGGACTGATACGCAACGACCATGCTATTGCCCAAACCCGTAAAACGAATAACGACAGCCTTGCAGCCATCCGCAAACAGCAGGAAGCAATCTCCAAAGAACGGGCTAAACAACAACAGCAACGGCAAGATAGTATAGCAGCAGCCCGCAAGCAGGCAGAAAAAGCTAAAGAAGCAGCAGCCAAAGAAAAAGCGATTGCACTGGAAGCACAGCGCAAACAACAAGAAAAAACACGCGACAGCCTGGCTAAACAGAGAGCAAAAGAAACCGCTGCCAGACAGGCAGCGCAGAAGCGCACGATGGACAGCCTGAAAGCAGCCCGACAACGTAGTGCCGATAGCCTTGCCAAAATTCGTAAACGCCGTACTGACAGCCTGAATGCTATACGAAAGTATAAAGAGAGCAAACGCTACACCGATAGTGTAGAAAAATCAAGGCTTGCTAAAACCAAAGCCATGCAGGCCATCAGACAGGCGAAGCTGGATTCTGCCAAAGCAGTGCGGAAGAAAATTACAGACAGTACTATAGCCATACGCAAAAAGAGTATGGACAGCTTACGAGCTATACAAAAGAAAAGAACCGATAGCCTGACAGCCCGCAGAAAATACAGAGAAAGCAAACGATTTGCAGATAGCGTTGCGGTAGTAAAGAAGATGCGGACAGATAGCATTGCCAAAGCACGTAAGAAATTTAATGATAGCCTTGCTAAAGGAAGAAAGGCTAAGGCAGATAGTTTTGCCAAACTCAGGAAGGCAAAAACCGACAGCCTTGCCAAAATGCGTAAAGTGAAGACCGATAGCCTTGCAGGCAGCAGAAAAGTAAAGACAGACAGCCTTGCAAAAGTGAAAGAGAAGCGACAGAAAGAACTGAAAGCAAAAGAGAAGGAACGGGAGCAAAAACAGCAGCTTGCATTTGAACTGAAAATAAAGAAAAAGCAGAAAGCTTATAGCAATGAGAAGATGCTGAAGAAGCGATGGAGTGTGCCCCGGCGGGTAGTACAGAATACCTTTACACACTACAACTATTACTTCAACGCAGACAGGAAGATGGACGAGGCGATAGCCAATATGCTGCGCAGTAAGAAGGATAATTACGATTCTTTGCTGGCCTTGTTCCCTTATAATCCGGATAAGGATTCCGCCATGTTGTCTGCCGATATGGATAGTATTATTTACAAAGCATCCATAGGTATACAACTACACGACCCGCGTACCAAGTGGGGTGATGACCTGTACTTGTTATTGGGCGAGGCGTATTACTATAAAGGCAATTACAACGAGGCATCTGCTGCTTTCAGGTATATATTGAGCCTGCGGGATAAGAAGAAAAACCCGAATGATAACAGTAGTGTATATAAAAAAGGCGGTAAAGAACTTTCTATAGCGCAAAAAGATAAAAAAGGCTTGCTTAATTTTTTGCGCCACCGTTCGGTACACAACGAATCGCTGCTATGGCTATCGCGTACCTACACACAAATGAAGCAGGAAGGTAATGCTGAATCAGTACTCGACTTGTTGGAAACAGACCCGAATTTCCCCAAAGAGCTGCAAGGAAGGCTGGCGTTGGAAAAAGCATTTATCTACCTGCAACAAAACGACCGAAAGGCAGCGGCAGAGCAGTTGGTAATAGCAGCCAATGATGATGAACTGCCTGACTGGGTACAAATGCGCGCAGGTTTCATTGCGGGGCAGATATACCAAAGCCGTAATGAATACACTGCATCTGCCGCAAGCTTTAAGAAAGTGATAGATCTGCACCCGAAAATTGAAATGGATTTTCAGGCGCGTAAGAATATGGCCTATAGCCAGATGTATGCGGGTGGCGACCAACAGGAAACCATCGCATCGCTGAAAAAAGTATTGAAAGATGGTAAGTATTTGCCTTACTATGAGCAGGTATATTATGTACTGGGTAGGCTGTCTGCCAATGCGGGCAATAATGAAGATGCAATCACATACTTGTCACAAGGTTTGCAATCTTCACGTACTACACCCAAACAAAAAGTATTGTCTTATGCCACATTGGGTGGTATATACTACAATACGGGCAGGTATGTAGATGCAAAATCGGCTTATGATAGTGCAGCGGCATTGGCCAATGTGTTACCAAACGATAGCCTTGCCATACTGGCAGTGAAACGTAGTATTGCACTCAGTAGCATCACCACACCGCTGTTGCTTATTAAAACCAGCGATAGCCTGATAGCCCTTGGCCTGATGAGTGATAAAGATATGCGTGCAGAAGTAAGAAAGTACATCCGTAAACTGCAGCAGCAAAAAATAGACAGTGCCTTTAAAGCCGAAAATGCCACAGCGCAAGGCGGCGGCGGAGGTACAGGTAATAATAGTGGTGGCGATAAAAGTAATCCATACACTAATTGGTATTTCTCTAATCCTGTATTAGTGCAGCAGGGTATCAATGAATTTAAACGTAAGTGGGGTAATCGCCAACCGGTTGATAACTGGCGTAGGAGCGCTGCAGCATCGGGTAACAATATTGCTAATAATAATAATGCCGGCAATAATGCAGGGAGCGAAGATGCCATTGAAACAGATGAGAATGGTATACCAACTGAAGAAGCACTCATAGCGCTGATACCTAAAAACGAAGAGGCAATAGAGGAATTGCGCTTTGGCATACGCAGAGCGTACATGGATGTTGCTAACGCTTATGTAAAAGACTTAGAGGATTACCCACCAGCCACAAAGGCCTTAGATACGCTGAACAAGCGCTTCCCGAATCATGAACATAAGGCAGAGGAGTTGTATGTGCGATATCTGATAGCCATCAGACAAAACAGGTTGGACGATGCGAAGCTTCATGCGAATGATCTGATGACCAAATACCCTGACAGCAAGTGGACACCTTTAGTAAAGCCATCGGAAAGTACAGGTACTACTGTAGTAACGAATGAAGACGTGTCTCGCATATACGAGGAAACATATAATATGGTGCTGAACAGACAGTGCAATGATGCAATGCGCAACATTATGCTGGCAAAGACTAACTATAATAATCCGCGCTATACCAAACGCTATACTATACTGGAAGGTTTGACACTTGCCTGTATGAAAAAGTACGATGAAGCAGATACGATAGTTAGGCAATTCATCAGCAGTTATCCTAAAGACTCACTACGCCCATGGGCAGATGCAGTATTGAAGTATATACAAGATACAAGACCGAAAGTGCCAGGTGGTTCTCCGTTAGCCGGTGAGGTGAAGCCCGCTGCAGGCACGACAGGAGATACATCTGCTGCAGCGAAAGCGCCGATGCCCAAGCTGCCACCAGCTACAGAGATGGCAGATGTGCCTGCCGCAAACGTACCGGCTGCATACACATACAAGCAAGTGGATGAACATTATGTAATGTTTGTATTCGGTACTACAGACCAACGCTCTGCAGGAGTGAAGGCCGCTATGAACGATTTCAATAAGTTTAAATTTAATGAATTGAAACTGGCAACAGACCTTACACCGCTTACGTCAAGCCAAAGCATTATTACAACCAAGTCGTTCCGCAACCTGGCTGCAGCAAGGATATACATCAATTCTTTACGGGCAACGGGGCAGATATTCAGGGACTATCAGCAGAGTGAATATCAAATAATACCTATTTCGGCCACTAACTACATAAAATTAGTTGCTGAGAAAGACATGAAAGCCTATTTGCAATTTTATAATGCCAATTATAAATAAGGCTGAAGTACGTATAAGATGTCATTTACACACCTCACTTCCCATTTCCTGACTTTCTTTGTAAATTACATAGTATAGCCTATGGATACGATACAAAGAGAAGCATATAACCTGAATGAAGAAGAAGAAAAGAAACTGATACTCCGCGAGTACAGGGCTCTGTTGCGCGCGTTAAAACACCGCATCAAAAAAGGGGATAAGAAACTATTACGACGTGCATTTGAGATTTCAGTAGATGCACATAAAGATATGCGCCGCAAATCGGGCGAGCCATACATACTGCATCCATTGGCAGTAGCTAGGATAGTGGTAGAAGAAATAGGTTTAGGTGTTACATCATCCATCTGCGCATTGCTGCACGATGTAGTGGAGGATACCGAAATGACACTGCAGGATATTGAAGCTGAATTTGGCAGCAGTTATGCCAAGATAATAGACGGGCTTACGAAAATATCTAACGTGGTGGATCT
Source organism: uncultured Chitinophagaceae bacterium (assembly GCA_937919945.1). GTDB lineage: Bacteria > Bacteroidota > Bacteroidia > Chitinophagales > Chitinophagaceae > Polluticoccus. Next base: position 16,795 of record CALESY010000129.1, read on the forward strand.
GAAAGCAGACACCACCGTGCAGGCAGAGAACTTCAGAAAAATATTACTGACACTTGCCGATGACCCACGTGTAATACTGATAAAACTGGGCGACAGGCTGCATAACATGCGCACGTTGGACAGTATGAGCCGCGAAAAGCAGCTGAAGATTTCGTCTGAAACAACATACATCTATTCGCCATTGGCGCATAGATTGGGGTTGTATGAAATAAAGTCGGAGCTGGAAGACCTTGCGCTGAAATTTACCCAACCAGAAGTGTATTGGGAGATAGCACAGGGCCTGAAAGAAACTAAGAGGGAGCGCAGCAGGTACATCAATGAGTTCATCAGGCCTATCAAAGATGAGTTGCAGGCATTGGGGCTTGACTTTGAAATATATGGCAGGCCTAAAGCCATCCACTCTATCTGGAATAAGATGCGCACCAAGCACGTGGCTTTTGAAGAGGTGTACGATTTGTTTGCCATCCGCATTATACTCAACTCGCCGCAGGAAAGGGAAAAAGAAGATTGCTGGAAAGTATATTCCGTCATTACCAACTTCTACAAGCCCAGCCCCGAAAGATTGCGCGACTGGATAAGCGTACCCAAGGGCAATGGTTATGAAGCACTGCATACTACCGTGATGGGGCAAGGCGGACGATGGGTAGAGGTACAGATACGATCTGCTCGTATGAACGAGATTGCAGAGAAAGGGCTGGCTGCACACTGGAAGTATAAAGAGGGTGCACAGACACCACAAGAAAGTAAACTGGATAGCTGGCTGCGACACCTGCGCGATATATTGAGCAACCCCGATACCGATACGCTCGACTTCTTGCAGGATTTCAAACTAGACCTTTTTACAGAAGAAATATATATCTACACCCCCAAAGGCGAAATGCGGGTATTACCCAAAGGCGCTACTGCACTCGACTTTGCATTTGATATACACTCTGAACTGGGCGCACGCTGTATTGGTGCAAAAGTAAACTACCGTCTTGTGCCACTGAGCCACGAAATAAAAAGCGGCGATCAGGTAGAGATTATAACCTCTGCCAAACAAAAGCCATCGGAAGACTGGTTGGGTTTTGTAACAACGGGTAAGGCCAAGTCGAGGATTAAGTACTACCTAAAAGAGGAAAAACGTAAAATTGCTGAAGACGGCAAAGATATATTGCAGCGCAAACTGGAACACATGAAGCTGCATTTATCGGCCTATAATGTGAACGAGCTGTGTGTGTACTTCAAAAAGCCATCGCCACTCGATTTATATTATGCCATTGCAGTAGGTAGTATAGAGCTCAAGGAACTGAAAGAATTCAGCATTGTGGGCGATAAACTATTCCCGCCGGTAAAAGAGGTGAAGATAGACCCCAAACACCTTATATCATCAGATGAGTTGCTGAAACAGAAGCCCAGCAAAGGTGCTGAGCTTATCATCTTCGGCGAAAGCTCTGATAAGATATTGTATAAACTGGCACAGTGTTGCCAACCCATACCTGGCGATGATGTGTTTGGCTTCATCACATCGGGCGAGGGATTGAAGATACATCGTACAGACTGCCCCAATGCAGCACAACTACTGGCACACTACGGGCATCGTGTGGTAAAAACCAAATGGGCTAAGAACAAAGAAATATCATTCCTTAGTGGTGTGCGCATACTTGGGCTGGATGATGTGGGTGTGATACAGAAGATAACCAACGTGATATCTGCGGAGTTGAAAATGAATATGCGCTCCATAAGTATAGATACCCACGATGGTATTTTTGACGGAACCATCATGGTATATGTACACGACAGAGAGGAATTGGATAATCTCTGCCAGCGCCTTGCATCGCTAGATGGTATTAATACAGTGGAACGACTGGAAGTGCAGGAGTAATTTTTTTCAAGAAAACAAGAATATGGAGATACGCAAAAGCACTACCGATTTGTATGCTGCTTATAAAGAGATTGTCCAGAAAGCTGCCGACCTCAACAATGCATCGGCAGTGCTGGGTTGGGACCAAGAGGTATATATGCCCGCTAAGGGTTTTGAGATGCGTGGCAGGCAACTGGCTACACTTGCATCGTTGGCGCACGAGATGCTGACATCTGAACAGTATGGCAACCTGCTGCAAGAGTTGGCAGGCAGAGGAGATGTGGCAGACGATGAAAAACGCAACATAGCACTAAGCCTTGAAGACTATGATAAGAATAAGAAACTAAGCGCATCGTTTGTAGAAGCCATAGCACAACAAACAAGTGCCAGCTATAATGCATGGATACAATCGCGAAGGGAAAACAAGTATAGTATTTATGCCCCTGAGCTCGATAAAATGATAGCACTCAAAAAGCAGCAGGCAGATATGTATGGCTATGCGCAACACCCTTACGATGCATTGCTGGATGAATATGAGAAAGGCGCGAATGTGCAACTGTTGGATGCCGTGTTTGGCGATGTGAAGCAACAATTGCCCATATTGCTGGATAAAATAAAGCAGGCACAACAAGTAGATGATAGTTTCTTCACGAGGCATTTTCCTAAACAGCAGCAATGGGATTTTTCCATAGATGTGCTACGTGCTATGGGTTATGATTTTGAAGCGGGCAGGCAAGATATATCAGAACATCCGTTTACTACATCCTTTGCACCTACCGATGTGCGTGTAACAACGAGAGTGGATGAGTATAATTATGCATCACTGCTGTGGAGTACGATACACGAGGGCGGACACGCATTGTATGAGCAAGGCTTGCCCATTGAGCAATATGGCTTACCATTAGGTGCAGCGGCATCGTTGGGCATACATGAGTCGCAATCGCGTTTGTGGGAAAATAACGTAGGGCGGGGCATGGCTTTCTGGCAATACTTTTACCCTAAACTGCAACAATATTTCATGCAACAATTGGGCGATGTATCTGTTGATAGTTTTTATAAGGGCATGAATAAAGTAGAGCCATCGCTGATACGAACTGAAGCTGATGAAGTAACATACCATTTTCATGTGTTGATACGTTATGAAATAGAGAAGGGACTGATAAGCGGCGAATTGTTTACTGAAGACCTGCCCGAAACTTGGAACGCGATGTACGATAAGTACCTCGGTGTTTCGGCAACGGATGATAAGGCAGGTGTGTTGCAGGACGTACACTGGGCGCATGGCAGCTTCGGATATTTCCCTACCTACTCGCTGGGCAGCTTTTATGCGGCGCAGTTTTACGGGCAGGCAGCAAAAGAGATAAGCACACTCGGCGATGATATAACAAATGGTAAACTGAAGGGATTGACAGACTGGCTAAGAGGCAAAGTGCATGTGCATGGCAGGCGATACACTTCTGAAGAGCTGTGTAAGCAGATAACAGGCAAGGGGCTCGACTTCAACATATTTATGCAGTATGCGCAGCAGAAGTACGCTGGTATTTACGGATTATAACGAATGAAAGCATTGCAGCAATACAGGCACAACGAACCTCTTGAAGAGGATGAGTTGGCATTTTTGCAAAACAAGCTGCAAAAAGAAAGTGCACAATTTTATAAGATAGTACGTATCCTGTTGATTTTTTGCTTTGCTTGTCCGTTTCTCATAGCATGGTTCAGGGCGATGAGTGGGGTGGAAGACCCTTTTTCCTACACATATTATTTCGGTGGGGTATTGTTTCTCATGACGTTTTCGGGCAGCATTGTATATGCGGCTTACTACAATACACTACGCCGTGTGCGCCGTGATATCAAAAAAGGTACTAAAACAATAGAGCGAGTACACATTACCCGCAAGCAATACATGCCGCAGAATAATACCTATTATATATACCTTTCATCGCCCGTAAAGCTGAGTATAGAAGTGAGTGTGGATGACTATCGTAATATGGCTGAGGGCGATGAATTGAATATTGAATACACAACCTATTCGCGGTTTTATCTGGGGTATTTCTAGTGTTAGTCATGAGATATATGATGTAGTACCTTATGTATACTGCTTCATACAACATAATGCTGCTATACGTACTACATCCCAAAAGATTTACCTTTGCAGCGCATGATACGTATTGGTAAGATAGTAGCTACACACGGGTTGCAGGGCAATTTGATTTTTAAGCATGTGGCGGGTGAAAGTAATTGGCTGCAAACAGGCGCGGTATTATTTGTAGAAATGCTGAAAGGCAGCCAGATACCGTATTTCGTGGCTACTGCCAAGGCGGCTAATGATGAGGAATATATAGTAACGGTAGAAGACGTAAGCACCGTAGAGGCTGCCAAGAAATTGGTAGGCAAGCAGGTGTACGTAAAAGAAGACCTGCTGAAGGAAGTGAAGAACGACAGCCCGTTGATGTGGATAGGCTTTAATCTGGTGGATAGAGAAAAAGGCGGACTGGGTGCTATAGAAGATGTATTGCAAACAGGGCATCAATGGTTGGCAAAGCTGACGGTTGAGGGTAAAGAAGTATTGATACCTCTTGTAGATGATATACTGGTGGAAGTGAATATGCGCAACAAATATGTGCGGGTAGATTTACCGGAAGGCTTGCTGGATGTGTACTTGGCATAAAATCTAAAAAATTACAGCCTTAATTGCATTGAACTAGTACTTACTATTTAAAAAAAATGAGAATTGACATCATAACCGTTGTTCCGGACTTGCTTACCAGCCCGTTCAGCCATTCCATCATGAAGCGGGCACAGGCAAAGGGCTTACTGGATGTGCAGGTACACAACCTACGCGACTATACCCCTTATAAGCAAGCGCAGGTAGATGATTACCAGTTTGGTGGTGGAGCAGGTATGGTAATGATGCCCGAACCATTGGCTATACTGATAGAAAAACTGCAAAGCGAACACACGTACGATGAAATAATATATATGACGCCGGATGGCAACCAGTTCGACCAGAAAATGGCTAACCGCCTATCTCTGAAGGGCAATCTGATAATCATTTGCGGGCATTATAAAGGTATAGATGAGCGTATCAGGCAGCATTTTGTAACGCTAGAAATATCTATAGGCGACTACGTGCTGAGTGGTGGTGAACTGGCAGCGGCTGTAGTGGTAGATGCAATAGGGCGGCTGATACCAGGGGTATTGAATGACGAAACCTCGGCCCTTTTTGACTCTTATCAGGATGGGCTGCTGGCACCACCTGTATATACCCGCCCGGCTGACTTCAGAGGGTGGAAAGTACCCGACGTACTGCTGAGTGGCGACCCAAAGAAAGTGGACGAATGGCGACATGAACAAAGCATTCAACGCACCAAAGAACGCCGTCCTGACCTTTTACATGGTGAAAACGGTGAATAATTGGCAAAATATTTTGTAAACATAGATTTTACTATTACTTTTGCAGTCCCAAAATAATACTGACATGGATACTGTAGTAGCATTTGTACACGAGCAGATGACCGGCAATAAAGAACTTCCTAAGTTTAAAGCAGGCGATAACATAACTGTTAATTATAAAATCATTGAAGGTGCTAAAGAGCGTATTCAGGCTTTCAAAGGTGATGTAATCAAGCGTCAGGGTCGTGGTTTTACGCAAACATTCACTGTACGTAAAATGTCTGATGGTGTAGGTGTTGAGCGTCTGTTCCCACTGTATTCACCTAATATTGAATCTATCGAAGTGAATAAAACAGGCCGTGTACGCCGTGCTAAACTGTTCTATCAGCGCGACCGTCAGGGTAAATCTGCACGTATTAAAGAAAAGAAATACATCGCTGTGGCAAAATAAGCCATTCGGTTATCATATTACAATCCCGCCCGTTGTGGCGGGATTTTTTTGTGCCATAGCATCATATAGATTGTTAATGCATGGTTAACCGCTTGTAAAACAGATGTTAATGGTAGGGCAGTTTTTGTTATTGAGTTGTTATCGGAGGCATATTGCATAAAGTTGATTTTTCACTTCTCAAAAATTATCCCGTTATGAAGAACAAATTACTAATTGTCGCGCTGATGGCAGCTATAGCTGTGGGTTGCAACAAAGCCACCAATAACCACGGGCTGACGCCGAGTGCAGAGGCTACCATAGCAGAAAATACCGATTTATCTGAAGGTGCAGCAGGGAAGAGCACGTCAAGGCCGTTTAAAGGCAGTCTTACATACAATCTCAATACATCGCTGAGTTTGCCATGCAATTGTGGTCCGCTGATACCTTTGGGCGATTTCGAAGGAACCGGCACTGTAACACACATGGGCTTGCTTAAAGCCAGGAACAAAACCTGCATTGCACCCATTATAGTTAGCGGCAATTATGTAGGTAATCGTGTAACTGCACAATGCGCATCTTTTGTAGCTGCCAATGGAGATCAGATTTTTTGTAACATACCACCATACGACCTCTATTTTACTCAGCAAGGTGTAGCGACAGGTATATTAGAAGCAGAGTTTACCGGCGGCACAGGCAGGTTTGTAAATGCTACAGGTAGTTTTACTGGTACAATGACTGTACCACTGAGCAATCCTAACACAGCAGTATTAAGCAATATTAACGGTACAATAGGTTATTAAAGAATATATTTTGTTATGTTTGATGGATCCCTGCCTCTTTAATGAGGTGGGGATTGTTTTTTATCAGCAATCGTACAAGCAGTAGGAATGTATTTTGTCGTGTATTATTATTTATAGAAAAGTTGCATGTCTGAAACACATATGCTTTTGCTATCAGTTATTGTGATTTTTTACTCACATTCTTTTTATTTAATTCTGTTTGTAATTCTGTTATAATCACTATTTTAATACTGTTAAAGGGTGTATGATTGCACCCATTTGTAAATTATTTAATAACTTCGCGCAAAATTTTTTAAGAGTATGAATTGGAACCCCGCAGGAATGGTGGAAGAGCTTACTTCTACATCGCACAAACTGGCAAAAGGATACGAGACTTTGCAAAACATGGATGATGTACAATTGGCTACTACACCTAAAGAATTGGTATGGAGCAGCGGCCACGTAAAGATGTATCACTACATACGCGAAACGCCTGCTAAGTGCAAAACACCCGTGCTGGTATCGTTCGCTATGCTGAACAGGCACGATGTGCTGGATTTACAGCCAGACCGCAGCCTGATGAAAAAACTGCTGGAAGAAGGACTTGATATATATATCATGGACTGGGGATACCCAACAAAGGCAGACCGCTACGAAACAATGGAAGATTACATTGACGGCTATATGAATGATGCGGTTGACTTTGTACGTAAAAGCAATAAGGTGGAAAAAATCCATAAGATGGGTATTTGCCAAGGCGGTACATTCAGTATGATATACGCATCACTGTATCCTGAAAAATTGAAATCACTCACTACGTATGTTGCCCCTTACGAATTCAGCACTAATACGTGTATGCTTTACCGCTGGACAAAGCATATAGATGTAGACGCGATGGTTGATGCTGTAGGTACTGTACCGGGCGAAATGGTGGATGGTGCATTCGGTATGTTGAAACCAAGCATGAACATCAGCAAATACTTGGGTGTGATGGATAGCCTTGGCGATAAAGACAAGATGGAAAATTTCCTGCGTATGGAAAAATGGAAAGGCGACTTGCCTGCCATACCCGGCGAAATGTATCGTAAATACATCAAAGACCTTTTCCGCGATAACAAGCTGATAAAAGGTGAAATGGAATTGGGTGGCCGTCGTATTGATTTGAAGAATATGACTGTTCCATTCCTGAACGTTTATGCAACGGACGACAATATCATCCCTAACGAAAGTACATTGCCTATTATGGATGCCATTGGCAGTAAGGATAAAAAAGAATATCCTTTCCCCGGCGGACACATAGGTGTGTTTGTAGGTGGTAAGAGCCAGAAAGAATTGGCACCAGCTGTAGCTAAATGGGTGATTGAAAGAGGCTAGTTTGGTTGATTAGTTAATAGGTTTATCAGAATATAGAAATATAAAAGGTGCGCATTGCGCACCTTTTGTTATATTCAATGAATATTAGTTTAAGACAGGATTTGGTACACACATCAACACATAAGTATGCCTTGCAGCATGTAAGGTTATCGAACGGCAGTAATGTAGCATATATAGACGAGGGTAGTGGTGAGCACACCATAGTATTTGTGCACGGGTTGGCTACATACGGGCGTAGCTGGCGGTATCAGATAGATGAATTAAAAAAGCATTATCGCTGTATTGCTATAGACTTGCCGGGTAATGGCTACTCTGACAGGGGTAAGCACGACTATAGTATGCACTTCTTTGCCGGCTGTGTGTATGATTTCATGCAACAACTGAAATTGCAAAACGTAATACTGGCAGGACACTCTATGGGCGGACAGGTGGTGATGCGCCTGTTGCAGGAAGTACCGGATGCTGCCAGTAAGCTGATTCTTTGTGCACCTGCAGGTTTTGAAACCTTTAGCCCTATGGAAAGCTCGATGTATAAGTCAACCATCACGATGCTTGATATGTTCAGTACCGAAGAGAACAGCCTGAGGCAAAGTATACGCACCAGCTTTTTTCAGTATCCGAAACATATTGACGAAATGGTAGAAGAGTTGATACAGATAATGCGCTCTCACTCTGTTCGCAATTACAGGCATATGATAGATGCGTGTGTAAACGGTATGCTAGATGAACCTGTGTATGATAAACTGCATCTGATAAAGCAACCCACATTAGTGCTGTACGGCGAACGCGATGCACTGATACCCAACCGCTGGATACACCCAGTAACAACCAAGCATATAGCTGAAGAAGGTGTAAAACAGTTACAGAATGTACAGTTGGAAATGATACCCCAATGCGGGCACTTTCTGCAATTAGAAAAGCCGCATCTGGTGAATGCGGCTATCAGAAAGTTTGTGAGTTAATTATTTCTTCAGCCCAGGATATTTCATTTTAAAACTTACCAAAGCATCGCGCAATAGTTTGGCTACCAAGTAAGATTTATACCAGTTCTGGTCGGCAGGTATTATGTTCCATTCGGGTTCGTTGCACTTGCTGAATACCTCTTCGTAGTACCCCATATAGGTATCCCATAGTTGAGATTCCTCAATGTCTTTTGCATTGTACTTCCACATCTTTTGCGGCACTTTCATGCGTTCTTGCAGGCGTGCCAGTTGCTCCTCTCGCGATACGTGCAGGTATAGCTTTATGATGTGAGTATTATTATGATCAGCAAGCAGCTTTTCAAAATCGTTGATAGCTGCCATGCGTTTGATGGCGGTTTTGTCGTCTATTATTTTGTGTACGCGCGTTACCAGTACATCTTCATAATGAGAACGGTTGAAAACCTGTATCATGCCTTTTGCAGGTGCATGGTCGTGTATGCGCCACAGAAAATCATGGCTCAGTTCTTCCGGTGTTGGCACTTTAAAAGATGTAACCTGCACACCTTGCGGGTTCATACAGCCAAACACATCACGTATCAGGCCGTCTTTACCACTGGCATCCATACCTTGTATTACAACTAGTATGCTGTGCTTACCTTCTGCAAATAATAGGTTTTGCAGTTCGTCCAGCTCGCCTTGTATGGCTGTCAGTTTCTTTTTGGTAGCATCTTTGTCCCAGTTTTTAGGGGCTTTGGTAGATACCTTGCTCAATTTGATTTTTGCCATGCCCTGCTTTTATAAATAAAAGTTTATTCGTCGAAGCCACTCAGCATTTTACGATATGCTTTGATGAATATGGCTCCGAGGTTTTTGTGTGGTGGTATATAATCATCAAACATTTCTTTGGGTTTTTCTCTGCCTTTTACAGAAAAGTAGCCATTCAGCCCACGCCACGAGCTTATCCAGTCAACATCATTACCAGCAAGCAGTTGGTCGTTGATTGTTTTAATAATCGGTTCATTCACGCTCATTGAGCCTACTTGTTTCGATGATATGATATGCGCATCGGGTGAGTGGTCGAGCACTTTGCCAAGATTGTGATAGCCGCCGCAAGAGCCTAACATTACTATTTTAGTTTCACGTTGCAGTTGGTCTATTGTGAGTGGCAGGTGATAACTATGTCCCCTGTGTACGATAACGGCAGGATGAATTTCGAGGCTGTCTAAATAACGGCGTAATGCTTTTTGCGCTTCTTCATCTCCGGGCTCAGGTATAGGCAGGTTGGCATATATCACTATCTTTTTGCCTTGCAGAGATGTTATTTCACTCCAGTATTTATTGGTTACAATTTTCCATTTGTCTTTAGGGAAGTTGCCCAGGAAGCTACCATAAGATACTTTGCCATCTTCATCTCCATAAAAGAAAACTTGTTGATATACTGTACCTGAATCGTTGACAAGGTTTTTGTTAAGTACCATGCTGATGGGAGGCAGGTTCAACTTGTCAGACTGCATTGCTGCTGTTGTGCTGTCCATACCTTTCAGCCCCTCAAACAAGGTAGCCAACAAGCCATATACAATCACACCTTTTTTACTGCGGAATTTATAAGACGCCTCGTAGTTGTCTTTCACTTGTTTTTCTAAAAATACTGCCAGCGAAGAGTCTTCAATACTACCAAATGCATCTGCAACATCAACGGCATCTTCCAGGTCATCGTCTTTACCTTGTTCCAAGCCTGCTATAAAGCTGCGCATCAGGTTGTTTTTATTCTCGGCATCCATTGTGCCAAGGAAAGATGACAGTGTGTTATATCCTGCACACATGCGTATAAATGTGCGAAACTTGTCGCGATGTACTTTTTCCAGCAACTGGTCGCCTGTCATAGGTTTCATACGCTCTATCATGCGTTTGTATGTACCGAGAAAGCTGCTGGTGTATATTTCATCCTGCCCGTATACCATAATGAAATACAATACTTCGGGTGGAAATTTTTCAATACATCTGAAGCGAACAGGATCTTTTTCTTCGTGCAGGTCGTTCATTTCCCGCACGTACTTCAGTCCGCGGTATTTAAGCTCATCCGTATATGTATCACCGCCAAGCTGCACATTTTCAAGTTTTAATCTTACCAGATTTTCATAAAATAAGTCGTGGTTGGCTGTAATAGCGTCTATCTCTGCGATTGTTTTCTTTTTAGTATAGACATCATAAAGAAAAGGCATGGCCTTCAGCGGAGATTTAGATTCCTGTGATATACGTACAATTGTTTGTACAAGTGGGTCTTTGCTACGCTTTACGGCATTGCTCAGCGTGTAGTTTGTAGATGATGCATAGTTGAATAATTCGTTAGGTACTACTTTGGCTGCTGCGGCTATTACATCGTCAGCATAACTTTCATTGGCAAACTCGCTGAGGCGTTTTATCATACTCTGTGGCTCCAGTTTGCCCATTTCAGTAAATATAAAGACACGTTCAGGAGAGGTGGGGTCGAATAAATGCTTTACATTGTTCAGTGTCTGAAAATTTAGATTCTTCTTTACAAAGTCCATACTGGTACCTTCATTGCGTGCAATAATGAGGTCGCGCATATTGTATATCTGTTTGCGATAATAAACAGGGTCTGCTTTCACATCAGCATTAAATGTGAGTAATACCTGATTGATTGCTTTGAGACATCGTATTTTCTCCTGATTGTCCATAACCGCATCTCTTGACTTTGCCGGCAGGTTTTCAACCATTTTCTGCATTTGGTCTATGACAGGGAAAACTGCTGTGCTGAGTGCTTTGTTAATAACTGAGTCTTCTGTGTAGTACAGTTCTTTATTGCGCGATACACCGTCTGTAATATCTGCCCGATTTTGTTCATGGTCTATTTTATCATGCCACATTTGCCTGTTACGTGGTATTGGCTGCAACAAAGTATCCAGTTCGTAAATGCTGGGTTCTTTTTTCTTTTCGTCTTTTTTTCTGGTTTTTATGGTTTGTGCATCTGTATGTAACGATAACATACATGCTAATAACGGTAGTAAAAAAAATAAATGCGTTCGATTCATGAATGTATTATTAGTGCATGTATACCATAGGCATACATGCATGAAGCTACAAAAATAAGAAAAGCCGCCATGTTAAAGTTATGCTGAACAAATGGCGGCTTTCGATGATGTTATTGCGTATTACATTTCGGGGTAGAGGGGGAACTGTTGCATAAACTCGTTTACCTCACCTCGTACAGTTTTTATAATATTCTCATCATCCGGCGACATCAATACGCGGTCGAGCCAATTGATGATGTGCGGCATGTGTTCCTCTTTCAGTCCGCGTGTGGTAACGGCAGGTACACCAATGCGTATGCCCGATGTGATAAAGGGCGACTTATCGTCGAACGGTACCATGTTTTTGTTGATGGTAATATCGGCATGCACCAATGTATTCTCAGCTTTTTTACCGCTAATGCCCTTATTGCGTAGGTCTATCAGCAGCAAGTGGTTGTCTGTGCCACCCGATACAATGTTGTAACCTTTATCGAGCAATGCTTTTGCAGCAGCTTGTGCGTTGTTTATAACCTGTTGTGTGTATGTGCCGAATTCAGGTTGCAGTATTTCGTAAAACGATACTGCTTTAGCAGCAATCACATGCTCCAGCGGGCCTCCCTGTGTGCCGGGGAATACGGCAAGGTCCAGCATCTGGCTGAGGGTGCGTGTTTCGCCTTTTGGCCCGGTAACGCCCCAAGTGTTTTCAAAATCGGTTTTCATCATTATCAAACCACCACGCGGGCCACGCAATGTTTTGTGCGTAGTGGTTGTTACAAAATGACAATGGTCGAAGGGTGAAGCAAGATGTTTTTTTGCAATCAGCCCTGCGGGGTGAGAGATATCTGCTAATACCAATGCACCAATTTTATCGGCAACAGCTCGTATGCGTGCATAGTCCCAATCGCGGCTGTAAGCAGATGCGCCACAGATAATCATTTTGGGCTTATGCTCAATGGCTTGTTTTTCCAGATGGTCGTAATCTATCAGCCCATCTTCTTTGCGCACACCATAGTGTACTGCTTTGTACAGTTTGCCCGAGAAGTTGACCGGCGAGCCGTGTGTAAGGTGTCCGCCCATGCTCAGGTCGAGCCCCAATATGGTATCGCCCGGTTGCAGGCAAGCCAGCATAACAGCTGCATTGGCTTGTGCGCCACTGTGAGGCTGTACATTCGCATACTCCACACCGAATATTTCCTTGGCACGGTCTATGGCCATTTGCTCGCTTTTATCCACCACTTCACATCCACCATAGTAGCGACGGCCGGGGTAACCTTCGGCATACTTGTTAGTCATAACGCTGCCCATTGCCTGCATCACCTGTGCGCTGGTAAAGTTTTCAGAAGCTATCAGTTCCAGCCCACGGCGTTGGCGTTCCAGTTCCTCCTGTATCAACCCGAAAATAGCGGTATCTCGTTGCATGTATCAATTCTTGTTTGGGTTGCAAAGATAATTATCGGCGAGCGCTTATCGCAGCATTTTTGATATAATAAGCAACGCTATTTGTATCACACTGCTGGCAGTACCCATCATGGCATACCATAGCGATGCGATGTTGAATATCAACATAGCCTGCCATGCCCAGGGCTTATTTTGAAAAAATGCGAATGTGATATATAAACCTGCTAATCCCCAGACTACAAAAATCATTTTCATACCCGTGCTTTCGGGCTTTATGCCGATTGTTTGTACTGCTTTGCTCCACGGACCAAGCTGTCCTGCATATTGTCCGGCTTTGGGGCGTATATAGTCGCCCGTAGCCAATGCACGACTGCCGTCAAATGCCATGAAACCGAAGTTGAGAATTGCGAGCAGTATGATAATCCATTTGATAACCATAGCAGAGTGTTTGAAGAAAGTTACGGATTATGATGCTTAATAGGAAGCTAAAAAGATTATAACCCAATAAGCTATTTTGAGCAAGTAGTTTTACGTTAATGGATTAAGTTGTTTAAAAAGAAGGAGGACCTTCTTTTTTTACTTTTTGAATTGCCTCTAGCCAATATTCCCAATATGCATAATCTATTGGTTTAATTGCGTCTTTCCCATATCTGCCACCACTCAATATATCTGTCAAATCAATGGAACCTGTAGCTTCCCAATATGCGTGAAGCATATACAACATGGCTTCATATCCTTGTTTTTCAGTGATTGTTTCATCACTACAGAGAACACCATTTGCATCTACTTTACCATCAGAAAAACTTGCCCGTTTTGTAATTATTTTTTTAAGCAGTATGATAATCCATTTGATAACCATAGCGGGAATGTTTTAAAAGTTTAAAGGTCGGGAAAACCAATAATAATTTTCAGGTTTGTTTATCACCCCAGCGCCACATCCAGTATCATCATCACTACAAAGCCACCGATGAAGCCGAGTACCGATTGGTCGGTGTATTTATCTCGCTGTGTTTCGGGTATTACTTCTTCTACCACTACAAATATCATAGCACCTGCTGCAAATGCCAACGCGAATGGTAAGACAGGTTGTATATATATCACCGCCAATGCACCCATCACACCAGCTACGGGCTCTACTATGGCCGACAATTGCCCGTACCAAAAACTTTTAAAGCGGCTGACACCATGCCTGCGTAATGGCATAGCTACCGCAATACCCTCCGGGAAATTTTGAATACCTATACCAATGGCTAATGCCACAGCGCCGGCAATGGTAGCATCAGGCATACCTTCTGCTGCCGCGCCGAATATTACACCCACCGCTAAACCCTCGGGTATATTGTGTAATGTTATGGCGAGTATCAGTAGGGTGGTGCGGTGCAGTTTTGTTTTTACACCCTCACTTTCTTCTACACCAAAGTTGATGTGCAGGTGAGGTGTAAACCTGTCGAGTATAAAGATGAACATGGCACCTGCCAGAAAACCTACTGCTGCGGGCATCCACGTCATAGAAGGGAACAAGCGTTCAGACATTTCTATAGAGGGGGCAAGCAGGCTCCAGAAACTGGCAGCCACCATCACACCACCCGTAAAGCCAAGCATGGTATCGAGTACACCACGGTGCATGGTCTTGAAAAAGAATACAAGTGATGCGCCTGCAGCCGTTACCAACCATGTAAATACAGTAGCTATCAGCGCACTGTATACAGGACCTATGTCTGTAAAGAACTGTGTTAAGGCTCCCATTTATTGCATCTAAAACAAATTTTAGACAAACCTAAATCAAATATCTGAATTATCATTGTCAGGTAAATAAAAATAATTTTAACTAAAAAATTAGTTTATAAACTAAATGATTAGTAGATTTACTAAAACATTAGTTAATAGGTATGAAAACACCGCAAAAAGTACTTACAAAAGCAGAAGAAGAAATTATGCAGGTATTATGGCAGTTGGAACAGGCATTTGTAAAAGACATTGTTGACTTGCTGCCAGCCCCTAAGCCACACTACAATACGGTTAGCACCATCATCAAGATACTATGCGATAAAGGTTTTGTAGGCTATGAGTCGTTCGGTAAATCGAATAGATACTACCCGCTAATACAGAAAGATGAATACAGCAAAAAAACAATGAAACAGTTTGTGTCAAAATACTTCGATGGGTCTTTTGCAGGTATGTTGTCTTTTTTCGCACAGGAAAAAGACATCACCGTACAAGACCTCGAAGCCATATTGAAAGAATTAAAACAATCACCCGATAAAAAATAATAACCATGCTGTACATCGCACAAGTCATCAGCTACACGGGCATCCTGTATGTGATATACATACTGTTTTTGCGCAACCGCCCTATACACAGTTTCAACAGGTTGTATCTGTTGTTGGCATCAGTACTGCCGATGCTGATACCTTTTATCAAAATACCATCGTTTGCCAGCTATTGGCAGGATAACGAAGTAATGAATTTTAGCCTGCCGGAGATAACCGTGGGTAGCGAGATAGCGCCGCAGGTAGATAACACAATAGATGTTGCGGTCATAATATATGCAATGGTAGCAGTAATATTTTTTGTGGTAATGGCTATCAAATACACAAGGTTGCAACGTATGGCAAAGCGAAGCGAGCAACAAGCTTACGGAGATTATACACTACTCCTAAACACGGGGTATGGTCCGGGTAGCTGGGGTAAATACATTGTACTGCCTGAAGCAGATGTGCATGAAACTATCGTACAACACGAAGCGGCACACTTACGTTTGCGCCATTCGGCAGACTTGTTGTTCATTAATCTATTACAGGCGGTGCTATGGCCTAACCTGTTTTTATATGCCATCAAAAAAGAGTTGAGGCAGGTACACGAGTTTCAGGCAGATGCGGCTATTGATGTAGATGCCAAAACCTATGGTGAGTTGCTGTTGGCAAATACATTCAGCACCTGCACACTACCGTTTACACATTCATTTAATATTCACCCTTTAAAAAGAAGAATCATGATGCTGAAAAAAAGAAAAAGCCCTATGGCTATTGTATTTGGTGCAATTGCGGTACTTGTTACAGGTATTACTGTATTTAATGTTGTTGCATTGCAGAGTTGTAAGGCTAAGAAGTGGGAAGTGGTACAAGCTACAGAGGTAGATAAGATGCCTGTGTTTAATGGGAATTTTGATGAGTTTTTATCAAAAAGTATTAGATATCCCCAAGAAGCAATAGATAGCAATATTGAGGGTAAGGTAAATATTGGGTTTGTTGTTGATGAGAATGGGAAAGTAAGAGACGTAAAGGTAAAGTCAAAAAACGTACACCCGATATTAGCTAACGAAGCAGCTCGTGTAGTGAAGCAAATGAATAGCTGGATACCAGCTGAAAAGAATGGTAAAAAAGTAGCGGTTGAAATGATATTGCCAGTAAATTTTAGATTGCCAGATAATCTACCTCCATACACTTTTGAATATACTGTTGAAGATTCAGCACCAGGTATAGATGTAATGCACCCAACAGTAAAATTTGAAATATCTGATGCTAAATCTATAGATATAGCTACTACTAAAAATAAAAACAGACATGCAGAGCTTATAAAGCAACAGCAAGAAGTAGAAGCAGAAATAGAACACATCAAAAACGAACAGAACAAGAAAAAATAATCAACATATACAGCACTCTAAAATCCTCTCCCACGAGAGGATTTTTCTTTTTGTATCTTGCAGCCCGTTATGAGTAAAGAGATTGTAGTTAGTGGTATCCGTTCTACGGGCTTCTTGCACCTTGGCAACTATTTCGGTGCCATGCGCAACTATGTGCGTATGCAAGACGATTTTAACTGTTTCTTTTTTGTGGCAGACTACCACTCGCTGACCACCCACCCCGACCCCAAAGATTTGCGCGGCAATGTATACCGTGTAGTGGCGGAAAACGTGGCATGCGGGCTTGATCCTGAAAAAGTAGCCCTGTATGCACAGAGTGACTTGCCCGAAATACCCGAATTGTACCTCATGCTGAATATGCTGGCGTACAAAGGTGAGTTGGAAAAAGTACCAACGTTCAAAGACAAAGTACGTACCCAGCCCGATAACGTAAATGCAGGCTTGCTTACCTACCCTGTGTTGATGACAGCTGATATATTAATACACCGTGCCGTGAAAGTGCCAGTAGGTAAAGACCAGGAACAGCATGTAGAGATGGCACGCAATTTTGCCAACCGCTTCAACGGGCGTTATGGCGAATTGTTTCCAGAGCCATATCCTTTCAATTATGGCGATAGCCTGATAAAAGTACCCAGCCTTGATGGTACAGGAAAGATGAGCAAGAGCGAGAATATCAACTCAACCCTCTATTTGGCAGATGATGATGATGCCATCCGCAAAAAAGTTATGAAGGCAAAAACCGATAGCGGCCCTACTGAGCCTAACAGTGAAATGCCCGATTATATACAGAACATTTTTCAGTTGATGAGTTTGGTATCGAATACTGAAACAGTTGACACTTTCAGGAAAGCGTATAACGAGTGCAGCATCCGCTATGGCGATATGAAGAAGCAGTTGGCCGAAGATATGGTCAGGTTTATAGCTCCCATCCGCGAAAAAGCCGCCGACTTACAAAAGGATGAAAGCAAAATACAGAAGATACTGAAAGAGGGTGCAGAAAAAGCCAGGGAAAGCGCATCTGCAACGATAGCTGAAGCCAGAAAACGGATAGGAATACATTATTATTAAGATAAAAACAGCCCTCTTGTCCTGAGAGGGTTATTTTTTATTGCAGGTATTTATATCTTGTAGAACAATTTCGCTGTTGCGGAGATTATGGCGCAAAAAAATACAATCAAACACATAGCGGTAGCGGGCAATATAGGCTCAGGTAAAACAACACTTACTACTAAGTTGGCGAAACACTTTAAGTGGGAACCGCATTTTGAAGATGTTGACCATAATCCGTACCTCGTAGATTTTTATGAAGACATGCACCGCTGGTCGTTCAACCTGCAAGTGTATTTTCTCAACAATCGTTTGCGCCAACACTTAGAGATACGCAATGGCAAAAAGAGTGTGATACAAGACCGCACTATTTACGAAGATGCCTACATCTTTGCACCTAACCTATACGAGATGGGGCTGATGACCAAGCGTGATTTTGAAAATTACTCATCTTTGTTTGCCACACTGAAAAAAATGGTGAACCCACCCGACTTGCTGATATACCTCAAAGCATCTATACCTGCTCTAGTAGACCAGATACAGAAGCGTGGCAGAGAATATGAAGAAAATATCAGGCTCGATTACCTGAAACGCCTCAATGAGTTTTACAATAAGTGGATAGACCAATATAACGATGGTCCATTGCTGATAATAGATGTAGATAAAAGCAACTTTGCAGAGAGCGATGAAGACTTTGCAGAAGTGGTGCGCCGAATTGATGCCCAGATAAACGGGCTTTTTTAGCAAAATCTTGTAACTTTTGAATGCTTATTCCGATGTACGGAATGAGATAGGTGTTTATATTGCCGATAAATACTGCCAAACTACAGCCTGCATGAAGAAAAAACTATACCTGCTTGTTACACTCTTGCTGCCATACATAACCCTTGCCGGTGTGTTGAAAGGAACGGTAAAAGATGAAAAAGGCGAACCCTTGCCTTTTGCTACCGTATATATACAAGGCACTACTACGGGCACTGCAGCTAATGCTGAAGGGGAATATATATTAACATTACAGTCGGGGATACATAAAGTTACAGCTCAGTTCATGGGTTTTCAGCCATCCTTGTTCACCGTTACAATTACGGGAAATGAGACGGTAATACACGACTATAAACTGAAAGAGCAATCACTGCAGATGAAAGATTTGGTAGTGAAAGCAAATGCCGAAGACCCTGCCTATGCCATCATCCGCAAGGCCATCAGGCGCCGTAAGTTTCATTTGGAACAGGTAAAATCTTTTCAGAGTGAGATATATCTGAAGGGCTTGTTGGGTACACGCAAAACACCCAAGCGTATAATGGGGCAAAAGATAGAAAAAGAAGATTTGGGCGTAGATAGTACAGGCAAAGGCATACTGTACCTGTGCGAAGAAGAAGCACTGTATTATGCCAAAGGAAATAAAGAGCGTACCATCATCAAAGCAGTACGAGAGAGTGGAGACCCCAACGGGCTGGGCTTATCTAAAATGCCCCCTATAGTTACCTTTTACGAAAATAATGTGAACGTATTTCAGGGTATCAACCCGCGTGGGTTTATATCTCCTGTCAGTGAAAACGCTTTGTTGTATTACAGGTATAAATATGAGGGAGAGTTCAGAGAGAATGGCTATGTGATAGACAAAATAAAAGTAATTCCCAGACGATTGTATGAGCCATTGTTTGAGGGGTATATATACATTGTAGAAGAAGACTGGGCTATACACAGCCTCGACCTGTTTGTAACACAAAAAGCCAACCTCGAATTGCTGGATACGCTACGGGTAGAGCAACTGCATCTGCCTTTGAAAAAAGATACATGGGTTATTAAGAATCAGGTTTTGTACCCTGCCATTAAGATATTTGGTTTTGATATTTCAGGTTACTTCGTAACTATCTACAATAATCAGGATGTGAATGGCATGATACCGGATACAATGTTCAGTGAAAAGATAAACAGTAGCTATCTGGCAGATGCCAACAAAAAAGATACCAGCTACTGGACGCAGAACAGGCCTGTGCCACTGAATGAAGCAGAAGTAAAAGACTATAAAGAAAAAGACAGCCTGCGGGTAAAGTATGAAAACCCTGCTTATATGGATAGTATGCGCCGTAAGCGGAATAAATTTGGGCTATCTGATGCCATAATGAGTGGTTACAGTTTCAGCACAAAAGAGTATAAACACCGTTTCAATACTAATTCATTACTCAGCGGGCTTGTAAATTATAACTCTGTAGAAGGTATCAATGTATCGCCCAAGTTGTGGTGGACACATAATATAGATACATCACAATACCTTACAGGCAAGCTGGCGACACGCTATGGCTTTACTAATACACATTTCAATGCTATCGCCAGGGTTGCATATTCAAAATACGACAAAAAATGGCGTGGGCGATATTGGAGTATTGGTTTGGAAGGAGGTAAATATATATTTCAGTTCAACAACCAAAGTACCGTAACGCCATTGTATAATACATACACGACATTGGTAAGAGGCGAAAACCACATGAAGTTGTACGAACGCATAAACGGAGCATTGACATACACACATAGTTTTGGTAATGGTTTTAGCTTTTCTGCAAAAGCAGACTATCAACGCCGCCTTCCCGTAGAAAATACTACCGCCTTCACATGGGCAAAAGAGTCTAAGCTTACAGATAATATGCCCGCACCATTGAAAGGATTGAAGTGGGTAGAACATGATGCAGCGATACTGAGTGTAGATATTGCATACAGGCCGGGATATACATACACATTATACCCTGATTATAAAGTAGCCAATCGTAGCAATATGCCACTCTTCAGGCTGAATTATACAAAAGCTATATCAGGCATAGCCAATAGCGTAGCAGATTTTGATAAATGGCGTGTGAGCATTGAAGATGACATGAACCTGAAGCTGATGGGAAGCTTATCATACAAAATAGCTGCGGGTGGCTTTTTGAATGATAAATACGTGAGCCTGCCTGATATGATGCACTTGGCAGATAACCAATTGCTGCTTGCAGCACCTTACCTCAACAGTTTTCAGTTAGCCACTTATTATAAGTATAGTAATACCGAACGTCTGTATGCAGAGCTACATCTTGAGTATTATATGAAAGGTTTGCTGACAAATAAAATACCACTGCTAAGGCAAGCGAGGTGGTATTTGGTAACGGGCACCAACACGTTTTTCGTAAATGCTAATAATTACTATATAGAAGCATTTGGCGGCATTGATAATCTGGGTTATAAAGCCATACGGTTTTTACGTGTAGATTTTGTGTATTCGTGGAATAGCCTGAATCAACAATCCTATGGCATACGAATAGGTATTGACCCGACAGCTGCTATAGGTATAAGCAATGGGGATAAAGGTGCTGAATGGTAATGCCTTTTCATTAGCAGATTATCTCAAAACGAGTAGTTTTGTGCCTGATTAATCAATGGTATGAAAATATTGATAACAGGTGGTGCAGGCTTTGTAGGGTCTAATCTCGCTATAAGGCTGAAGGAAAAATATCCTGCCTACTCATTTGTAATATTCGATAACCTGAAGCGTAGAGGTTCAGAATTGAACTTGCTGGATTTTAAGCAGTTAGGTATTGAATTTGTACATGGCGATATACGTAACCCCGAAGATTTGGAACAATTAGGTGCGTTTGATTGCATGATAGAAGCATCTGCAGAGCCTTCTGTTATGAGTGGACTGGATGGTTCGCCAAACTATGTAATCAATAACAATTTAGTAGGTTCTATAAACTGCTTTAATGCTTGTATCAAACACAAAGCCAAGCTGATATTTTTATCTACGAGCCGCGTATACCCAATCAGCCTGATAGAGAATGCGGATTATGTGGAAGAGGCTACCCGCTTTTCGTTTACAGATAATCAAGCTATAGCTGGCATCAGCTCTAAAGGTATATCGGAAGCACTATCGTTAAATGCTGCCCGTTCTTTTTATGGTACTACCAAACTGGCTGCTGAATACCTTATTAAAGAATATGCCGAGTTTTATGGATTGCAGTCGGCAGTAACGCGTTTTGGTGTAATAGCAGGGCCACGCCAAATGGGTAAAACAGATCAGGGGGTAGTAACTCTGTGGATGGCAAGACACTATTGGCAAAAAGGGCTTGGCTATATCGGCTATGGTGGCACAGGCAAGCAGGTACGAGATATGCTGCATATTGACGACCTGATAAGGCTTGTAGATATGCAGATACACCAGATAAATAAGTTTAACGGTAAAGTATACAACGCAGGTGGTGGGCTTGCAGGTTCAGCATCGCTACAGGAAATGACACAGATATGTAGCGAGATAACGGGTAACAGGATAGAGATGGCAAGCGTAAAAGAAAACCGCCCTGCAGATTTGAGGATATATATTTCTGATAATAGTAAGATAGAGCAAGAGATAGGTTGGAAACCCGAGAAAACTGCAAAAGATATTTTTGCTGATATATATACATGGATTAAGAATAATGAACAAGTATTAAAGCCGTTGTTGATAGGGTAAACTGTCAAATATACTATCATGCAAAAGCTATTATCGAAATACTGGATTAGTATTGTTGCAACCATATTAGTGTTGCTGGTTTTTAATGTCGACTTCTTTAAATACCCATTGTTGTCTGACTCCGGAGATCCTATGCATAGTTTAGACCCATCGTGGCAAATGATGTTGAATTATGCTTTAAAACACCATTACGTTTGGGGAAAGGAGATTATTTACACATACGGCCCATTGGGCTTTTTAGAAACAAGAGTAGCATACGGCATATCGCCTGTAATATTCTTATTCTTTGATGTATTTGTGTTGTTAAACCTGTTTCTGATTTTCAGGTCTTACATTATGAGTGCTGATATAAAGTGGCTGGCAATATGTTTGTTGTTTGCACTTTCTATGTTATACACCATGTCTGGCAGCACACCTTGGATGTTGTTGTTTTTTATGTTGTATTGGATGCGCAGGGTATATGATAAACCAGTTATCAGCCATTACGCCGTGTTATTTGTATGTATAACTATTAGTTTGTTCATAAAGCTAAATACGGGCTTAGTAGGTGTTGTTTTATTCAGTGCATTATTGTTGCTCATGTTGGTGCAAAGAAAAATCAAGATTGTTGCAGGCATTGCAGCATTTGCAGCACTAGCTATAATAATATTTTCTGTAGCTACTTTGTTGAACGTATCATTGCCAGGCTATTTTATAGCTGCTTCTGAAATAATAAAAGGTTACGTAAATGTCATGTCAATTGAGGGTGATAAATACCGGGTTGTGGAAATGAAAATTAACATGCTCGCATGCTTATTTATAGCCTATTGTGTTTTGATATCGCTATTCGGTATCAGGCAAAAAAAGTACGAAAACATTTTCTTCGCGGGTGTAGCGCTATTATTCATTGTATTATTACGTAAACAGGCAATTTCCAGAAACGATTGGGGGCATTACCTCGAATTCTTCTCATCGTCATCGTTAATATTGTTTGCGGGGCTGTTTACGTTTGATGCAAAAAAGCAAAAATGGTGGCTATGGGGTAGTGCTGTTTACATCATGTTGTTAGTGGCTTTTGATGCTCGTATGCGCGCGCCAATGGCAGTTGTATCAAGTAAGCTGATACCCAAAAAAGATTATGTGGCAGGTGTATTTAACTATAAATCAAAAGGTAACCAAGCAGATAAGAGGTTGTTGCCATTGGCTATAACGGATCAATTAAAAGGCCATACAGTTGATATATTTCCTTGGGACGCAGCTTGTATTATTGAAAACAACTTGCACTACAAGCCAAGGCCTATGTTTCAGTCATTCTGCTCTATAACAGAGTATCTTCAAACTACAAATGAGAAGCATATGCAAAGTTCTCCGCCAGATTATATTCTTTATGACTATGCCGCAATTGATGGCAGGTACCCGATGTTTGATGATGGCAGGGCTCAACTATTTGTTGCTCATAATTATTCAGTTGCAGATACATTTATAATGAACGAGCGGTGGATGTTATTGTTTAAAAAGAAAAACTCAAACTTTTCGACAGTATCTCCGAAAATCATTAAAACAGCAGAATATAATTTTGGTGATATTGTTCAGGTAGATACATTCAGTTTTTTGAAGATAGAAGTTGCAAATAATGCAAAGGGTAAAATTAAAACTATAATAAGCAGGGCACCTGAGTTGAGAATAAAATTCCTGTTAGAAGACGGAACAGAGAAAGACTACAAAACTTCTGCTGATTTATTAAAGGCAGGTATATTTGTTGGTGGGTTCATTGACGATAATCGTGCATTTTATACATATGTTAATAAGCAGTCATTACCCAAAATAAAAGCTATATCAATATATAGTAACGGGAACTATTTTGCTGATAAAATGACATTACAGTACTGTTCACTTAAGTTTTAATTCTGGGACACAGAAGAATACAATAATATGGTAATATGCGTTGGTTTGCCGGCATAGCTTTGCCAACAAAAAAATATACCTTTGCGTGGCACTTATTCTAATATATATAATAAGTATTTACGTGCTTTATGGCTAATATTTGCGTCGTTACAGGTTCGTCAGGATTGATAGGCAGCGAATCGGTTGAGTTTTTTGCAGAAAAATTTGACAAAGTAGTAGGTATAGATAATAATATGCGGATGCGTTTTTTTGGCGCAGATGCATCTACGGAATGGAATACACAACGATTGGTAAATGCCATCAGCAATTTCGAACACCATGCAGCCGATATACGCGATATAGATGCGCTGGATGCCATATTTGCACAATATGGCAAAGATATTAAACTTATAGTGCATACAGCAGCACAACCCAGCCACGACTGGGCAGCCCGCGAGCCTATTACAGACTTTACGGTGAATGCAAATGGTACTATCAACATGTTGGAGGTAACACGCAAGCACTGCCCGGAAGCTACTTTCATATTTACATCTACCAACAAAGTATATGGTGATACACCAAACTATCTGCCACTGGTAGAATTGGAACATCGTTGGGAAATTGCAGAATCGCATCCATACTTTGCAAAAGGTATAGACGAGAATATGAGTATCGATAATACCAAACACTCATTATTCGGTGCATCGAAAGTGGCGGCAGACGTGGTGGCGCAGGAGTATGGTAAGTACTTCGGTATGAATGTAGGCATCTTCCGTGGTGGGTGCCTTACCGGACCTAAACACAGTGGTACGCAATTGCATGGCTTCCTTTCATATCTTATGAAGTGCGCCATTACAGGTGATAAATACACCGTATTTGGCTACAAAGGCAAGCAGGTCCGCGATAATATCCATTCATGGGATTTGGTAAACATGTTCTGGCATTTCCATCAGGCACCACGTCAGGGTGAAGTCTACAATGCTGGTGGTGGACGTTTCTCAAACTGCTCTATGGCTGAAGCGATACAAATGTGTGAGAAGATAACAGGTAAGCCTATGAATTATCAATACTCAGAAACCAACCGCATAGGCGACCACATATGGTGGGTAAGTGATACATCGAAGTTTGAAGCGCACTACCCCGACTGGAAACTGCATTACAATATAGAAGATATACTGACACAAATACACGAAGCCTTCTTAACCCGTGTACACGCATAGTGGATGAAGCTATCAGTTGTCATACCTGCATATAACGAGGAGCAATCGCTACCCGAGTCTTTACCTGTTATATATGAAAAACTACAACAGGAACAGATACCACATGAGCTTGTAGTTGTTAACGATAATTCTAAAGACGGTACTTTGAATGTGTTGGAAGAATTAGCTAAATCTATACCAACACTTGTATATTATACCAATGCAGGGCCTAATGGTTTTGGTTATGCAGTGCGTTATGGTTTAGAAAGATTTCAGGGAGATTGTGTAGCTATAATGATGTCTGATATGTCAGACTCGCCGGATGATTTGATTGCTTTCTATAAAAAAATGATTGAATCAGGTTGCGATTGTGTATTTGGCAGCAGGTTTATAAAAGGGGGCAGAGTGATAGACTATCCACGTCATAAACTGATTTTGAACAGGTTGGTCAATAATGCTGTACGTATGGTATTCAGGATACCCTACAATGATTTTACCAATGCGTTTAAGTTATATAAAAAAGAAACTATCAAAGGATTAGCTCCTATTCTTTCACCACATTTCAACCTCACTTTAGAGCTTTCATTAAAAGCCATTATCAGGGGGTATTCATTTATCGTAATAGCCAACAGCTGGACGAATAGAAAATACGGTACTTCCAACTTGAAGATTAAAGAAATGGGCAGCAGGTACTTCTTCGTGTTTCTGTACTGCCTGATAGAGAAATTCTTTTCAAGAGGAGATTATCAAAAAAAATCCTGACTATACGGTCAGGTTTTTTTTTGATATATTCTATCCAACAGGTTGAGCGCAGGGCTTGTCATAAATGTAGTAAGCAAAGCC
>CALESY010000130.1 GCA_937919945.1 uncultured Chitinophagaceae bacterium
AAGCCAGGCCCCTATAAACCCTATCACTATGAAAGCATGTAAATTAATGTATCCGTTTTACTTCAACAATAAAAAAGCCCGGCTTAAATAAGCCAAGCCCTTATAAACCTATCACATGAATACTGCAAGTTAAGGGATAGTTTATACAGCTACCATACATCCGCGTTGACGAAGCAATAACGTAACAAGCACATCATTGGGTATCATTAGGCATCATTCGACATCGTTGGGCATCAAAAGGCATCAGCCAGCAATAAACCTGTTGTAATCTTTGCATTACCACGGACAATACATACCGTGCTGCATTATCAAAAAGATGGATTATCAATCTCAACATAACAATGACTGGTCTGCCGGAGAAGTTACGACACTATGGACAGTAGCTTCCGGCACCATAGGCGGTGTATATAAAGCGCAAGCCATGCCCAAGCTATTACTCAACAGTTTAACCGCAGATGGTAGTATGGCCGTTGTTGCTTATGCATTTATCAGTGCCGTAGTAGGTTACTGCACAAAGAAGGGACTGGATTATCTGTTTGTCAAATGCAGGAAGAAGCGATAACAGATGCACAACGCGCTAAAAATAGGATTGGGTATCGGTGCCGGGGTGGTCATCATTCGCTTGTTACAGCTTAATAAGCTGGCAGCCAATGTGTCTGTGTCCTTATCCAAAGTGCGCATCCATAAAGTGAATTTATCAGGGATAGAGATAGCTGCGACAGCAAAAGTAAACAATCCATCTGCTGTGTCTGTAACTATTGTCAACCCGGTCGTCCGTTTATGGAACACAAAAGGAAACATGATAGCGGAAAGCCCGGCAAGCAACCGCAGTTTTCCTATCGGCAGCAACCGGCAGAGTGAAGTAGGAGAGCTGACATTGCCGCTTACCTGGAATACTGTTTTACCGTTGATGGGCATTAAGAACATAACAAGCATTATCAACCTGTTCAGCAAAGGCGGCACCAACGGGTTGCTGCAATCTTTCACGCAACCGGTTGCGATGTCGGTTATCATGCAGGCAGATGGCATGACTGTCGAAACGCCGAAAACGATTATCAATACATGACGATGAAAATTTTTAACAGGGATTATCATCCTGACCCGGAAATCAGCAGTGGCCAGCGCATATTGCGAACCGATGGTGCGCAATACAACCATTTGTTCAGCGGTGCTGACGTAAGGGATACAATCGTCATGGATAATGGTGAAGTCGCAGATACGCTGCAAGTCATTGAAGAAGTTGTCTGGAAATATATCAACGATACAAAAGCGATAGCGGATAAACTGAAAGCAGGCAGTTTGGAAGATACCCTGCGCAATATTTGGGAGTTCCTCTATTACCATATCCAGTATAAACTGGATGCACAGGGTTTGGAAGAGTTGCGCCGCCCGGCAAGGGCATGGCATGACAGGTTGACAGGCATTGATTGTGATTGCTTCTCCATTTTCTGTTCGTCGATTTTATGCAATCTCGGCATACCGCACCGTTTTCGTATAACAAGGTATTCGCAGCCGCACTGGCAGCATATTTATGTAATTGTACCGGTAGCAGGCAGCGGAGCATATTATACGGTTGATGCCGTACTCGGGCAATTTAATTATGAAAAGCCCTTTACCCAAAAGATGGATTATACGATGAGTTTGAACGGAATAAAAATCGCTGTGTTAAGCGGCGTAGAAAATCATTCGCCATCCGCAAACGATACCGGCAGAATAGTAATGAACGCTATGCAGCTTGCTGCTGCCAATAATACGGCGCTACATGCAGCCCTATTCGGCGTGGACTTACAGGGGTTGGGTATCCTGGATGGCGAAACATATTTGCAGGGACTGGTAAGAGACCCGGCATTGGAGCAGGGTCTTTACCGCTACCTGCTGGCTACCAGGCAAGCCATAGCAGAAAATCCGGTTACTTCTTTTGTAGCAGGTTATAATCACGAAGAGCTGCTGAAAATGTTGGATTATGCTGTCCAATATTGGTTTACGGATAAACGGGAGCAGGCATTGGGACAATTGATGGCCAATGAAGCCTTACTGGATCAGCTCAATGGCTTCGGCAGTCTGGAAGGGACATTGAGTGATGACGAACTGTACGGCGATGATGATATACTCACCGGTGACAGCAACGACCTGTACTTAGGCCGGGTGAAGCAACGGCAAAAGCAACCGGGACAGAAAAAACAGGTGCGCCAGCCCAAAGCCAAAAAGAAAGCATTTTTCAAAAAAGTCGGACAGGGATTAAAAAAAGCAGGCAAAGGCATTGTACGGTTTAACCCTGCCACGATTGCAGCACGTAACGGCTTTCTATTGGCATTGAAACTGAATGTCGGTAAAATGTCCAGCAGGTTGAAATGGGCGTATGCTACCCCGGAGCAGGCAAGGGCTAAAGGGATGAACGCGGCAGTCATTGAGCGTGCGAAAAAAGCCCTGCTAAAAGTCGAAAGGCTGTTTGAAAAAACCGGCGGCAAGAAAGATAACCTGCGCAAAGCCATCCTGAGCAGCAGGCAGGGAAGGCTGAACGGATTAGATACATTAGGTGCAGTGCCGGTAGCGGCAGCCGTAGCCTCCGCCACGCCGCTGATTACAGCCGTGGTAAGTATCATGCGTGAAACAGGGTTGGTAAAAAAAGACGAAGCCATTGATATATCCGCTACAGAAGGGGAAGCAACCGAAGATGACGGTGTTGTATTCAATGAACCTGAAGATACGGCTGAACCCGAGTCTATTTATCCGGATAATACAGCAGATACAACAGGGGAAGATGTGACTGATGGGTTGGGTAACATTGCGACGGGTGCAGTCAAATTTGCACAAAACAATCCCATACTGGGTATCGCATTGGGAGGTGCGCTGGCATACGGTGTATACAAACTACTGGACAGTGATGCCGATAAAGCTGCCATGGAAACACCGCCCATCAACAGGCAGTTAAACGGTTACATGGAAAGTGTTAGCGGCAGGCATCCGTTGACCCAAGCAAAGATATTTCAACTGGCATAAATAATTTCTTAACACGATAAATACAAGTACAATGGTAAATACATCAACTGCAAAACCAGGCGTGAAGGATGTACTGAAGCAGGTACAACCCATGATTGAAAATGTTGCCGGTTTTGTTATCGGCAACCTGGCCATCAATATGGCTAACAAGATGCTGAAAATAGACCCTGCGGATACATCACAAAAAGGGTTTAAAAAAATGTTGCCGCCGCTGGCAGTATCAGCAGGTGCCATGTACGGTGCGACCAAAGTGGAACAACCCATGCTGAAGAATATCCTTCAGGGTGCAGCGATTGCGGGTGCATACAAAACAGCCAAAACACTGATGCCGACTGCGACTTTCCTCGCCGGTGACGGATTAGGGTTGACACCTGTGGCAGCCGTATCCAACAATGACCGCTGGCTATACCATGAGCGTACACCTATATCGGGCATGGGCTTTCCTGACCTCGGTGATGTGCAGCCGCCGGCAGGCCAGACAGGGTATTATATAGATGCGCCTGCCTATATGGGTGAACCTGAACAGGACAATAATTACTTGCCGCCAACCAATTATATGCGTGGTGCCGATGAAAGTTTATATGGTAACGAAGAAGAGCAGTTGCATGGTGAGGCGGGAGCATACAATGAACAAATGTACGGGCAGGACGATATACAGATTTTGTAATGCTTACCGGACACTGATACATATTGCAGATGCAATAGCAATACAATTATTATTTAACCGCTTGATTTCCGCAAGGAAGGAAGTCAAGCATAAAACAAGACAAGATGTTTACTTTAGGACAGATCAACGAGAGTGAATACAACCTGCTGGGTGCAATGAATGAAGCAGAGTTCCTTGGTGCGGTAGAGCAGGCACCGGCAGAAGAAAAAGCACGTTTTTTCAGGAAGACCAAAGAAATAGCCAAACAAAGTGCCGGGAAAAATGCACGCGGCAGCCGGGGTGATTTTGAAAGCCGCATCAATTTATTGCCGCGTGATATACAGAAAGGCTTAGCAAGCAAATCGCTGCAATCAGTGGATATAAGCTATTATGCCGTCAAGGATATTACCAACAGCAAAGTGGTAAAAATGCTGCGTGATGATGATAACAAAACAGTGGGTTATACCAATATCAGTTCCGCGAAACTGGAGAAAGGTGCTTTCTTCTTACTACACGCCATCCGCCTGATGTATGGTGTTGCAGACCAGGGGGCAGGTTCGCCGCTTAATGTCAACTTCTCTATTACACCAGATTTTATCCGTAATGGTGAGTTTGAATTTAAAGCAAACGGTGCAGTGCTTATTCCCAATACATCACTGGAAGTATTCAATACCAAGGGAAATAACAAACTCGTGGAAGGCACCTATGTATTGGATAACCCCAAGCTGATACGTGACCAGCAAACCATTGAGTTTAACCTGGAATGGGGAACCAACGCACCACAGAACGCTTACCTGAAAGTAGTGCTTATCGGAACAACCGTTGTAAAAGCTTAGGGGTCATCAGTACGACAAGTTCATAGTTCAACAGACACCATACATCATACGTACATCGTCAGCCAGTGAAGAGCAATAAATTTCAGCGTATTCGCCTGCGGGTATCAGCAGCAGGGGAAACCATCCGTTTCAATGCGGTCTGCGACCGTGGCTTCCGTACCATCAAAGGTATTTTCGTATCGCTTCCGCAGGACAAAGCCGTACAGGGGGCGACCCTTGGTTTTCGGTTAAACAATGTGGAAGTATTGGATGACGGACATGAAGTGAAGAACCTGACGGCGACCAATAGTGTCGCGCCGAACAGCAAGTTCTTCCTGTTCCCTGAAAAAATAGAAGCGGCGGGTGGCAGTATTGAAGGCCGTTATACAGACGGCAGCAAATACCCTTTACTGGTGGATAACGGAGAGGATAGTGGTGTCTACGACCCGGGCAAAGTCAATTTCAAAACCCTTTCGGGGTATACCACTAATCCTTTCGGAGTGGTATTCCCTTATGATGTAGTCATCAATATCTGGCTTACGAACGATTAAAGATGCAAGTATGAGGGGATTCAGGTATCAACAGGTAAACCTGCGCATCAGCCGCAGCGGGCAGCGTGTATATTTCAATGCGGAGAGCCATAAAGACTATACAATGCTGAAAGGTATTGCATTGTCGATAGGTTATGATGGCGCATTGTTTGGCAGCACATTCGGTTTTCGGGTGGATGAGAAAAAAATACTGGATGAGAGCCATGAAGCGCACTTGCTGGTATTCGGCAATGATGTACCACCTAATGAGCGTATGATGTTCTTTGAAACCCCCGTTCCGCTACAAGCCTCTAAACTGGAAGGTATATATACCGATAGTGCATTGCAGGCTTTACTGGGCAATACCAGTTACAGCCCCGGTGGTGGTGTGATACCACCCGCAGCGGTGAATGTAAAGAAGACCTTTGTGTCAGGTAAAGATATTGTTTCATATAGCCATGTTATAGCAGATGCGATTTTGATTTCAGATAATGCAGGGGTGTTCACAGGTGGCGGCGGATTGAGTAGCGGTGTGGCAGCAGGCTCGCCTGATCCTGCCAACCCTGCCCCTGTATATTATCCCTATGATGTACGAATAACCATGTATTTATCAAAGTAGGGATGAGCAGCACAAGGGTTATACACCATCCGGTACAATTGATTGTTCGACAACCGCTGACGCCGGTGAATATCTATACGGTCTTGCCCGGGCATATCCGCCGTGTGGTTGGCGTGAAAGTCGTGCATTCGGTAGGTGTGCATTTAATGAGTACGGATATGTACCTGCCGGCAATCGGTTACCTGTCACTGGAATTTAATAACCGCAATTACCATATGGGTCATATTGATGTCCCTTTTGATAACCGTGCTGAAGCCAGCGATGCCTACCTGGATACACAGATAGATATTATCCCCGACAGCCTGCTGAGCGGCCATTACGAGAACAACGTTTTTACAGGAACGGATTACCAGCGAGCTGACGGGACGATAACGGACAAGTGGAGTAATTACATTGTAACCATTTACCTCAAAGCCTTATCGGATGATTAATATAGAAGATTATGCAGAGCGACAGATGCGGCGCAGAGGGATGGAAATTGCATATGCCAGAATATTGCCCGTTGTGGTACGCCGCATTACTGACAATAACGGACAGGTGTTGGTCAACAGCATGGAGTTCGATGCGTATAACCAGTATTGGTATTTAGTCAATGCCTATGAATTGCCGGTAGGAACACGCATCACCAGTGATACGCATGTTGTCCTGCTGGAAACCCATACCAATGATACCATGGAGGAGTTCAGCGGCAAGATAAAAATACAGTTGCCGGTTTCTTTTACCGGCCATGTCTGCCAGGCATTGTTTTATCAGGTACTGGTTAAATAAAAAACAATTCAACGAATAAGAACAATAGCATGGCACAAAGTGATTTTCCGGAACTACGCGCGCTCTTTGATAAAAACCGTGAAGTAGTCAAAATGCTCAAAGGGGAGAAAAACCTGTCCGATAAGCAGATTGCCTTTACAGCAGTATACAATAAGCTGGGTAAAAAGATTGCAGAGAGCAAAGACAAGACATCTTTGACAGCTTTTACAACCGTTATCTGCGGACGTTACCAGGTATGCCAGCCGGATAGTATTACCGTCACCTGGCATAATAGCGAGACAAGTGAAAAGCTCTTTGAACACACATTTGCAGTCGGCAAGTTACAACGTGAGGAAGAACCATCCGTCCGTGTGATACAGATGCCCTCCCAGCAAACGGGTTTTCAGGGGTTAGGGGAAGCGGATGTCAATAATCTGGTAGAGAAACGATTGACCGAAATGCGCCAACGGGAAGAATATGAACGGTTGCGGGAAGAAAATCAGAAAATGCAACACCAGATTGCCGAACTGGAGACGCGCAATGCTGACCTGAAGCACGACATTGCTGCCAAGGAAACAACGGAGAGTTATATGCGTATCCTCGGCATGGCACTGCCGGGTATATCCAAATTTTTCGGTGGTGCCGGTATACTCAGTATGCTGGCAGGTACGGAAGAAAATGTACAAGCGGCATCACCCGCATTAGGCACTGCAACAGCCGTAACAAGCGAACCGGCAGCAGAGCCGAAAGATGAACGGGAGCAGATGATCGGGATGCTGCGGGACTATATGACTGAAGAACTCAGTCAGCAGGAGATAGCCACTCTGTACCTGCTTTTTGTGGAAATACAGAAAGACAAAACATTGATTCAGCAAATACTTAACCAAATAACAGCAAAAGATGAAATTACCCATACTGAATACAAAAACGACAACAGGGCAAAAGCAACAAGTTGATATTACCATACGTGTCGGGGCGGACAGTAAAGAAGAAGCGGCCGCTATGCAGGAAGCCATCCAAAGTTTTGTACAGCATTTTTCCTTGAAAGAAATGCAATCTGCCGCGCGGAAATTGCAAACGCCGAGCAACCGAAAGATGATTAAAACTTTTCTGTAGATGCAGGAAAGTGGTTCTAAACTACAGGAACAGTTGCTGCAAAACCTGCCGATGATACTGCTTGCCGGGGGAGCAATTTATCTGGCTTCAAAAATAATCAAGGGTGCCGGGCATACTGCTGACGAGATAGCACAAGCCTTGCAATTGAAAAAATCGGACGAGCAGGTCAGAAGTGAAAAGCAATCACAGGAGGCTATTGAACGCTATGTCAATGAAGTGCCGCAGAAACAAAAGCCCACGAGACCTGAAGGTTTTTGGGCACAACTGGCAGAACGTATTTACAGGGATACACAATACAGTGCAGTCGGTGATGCACATGAAGATGCCAGGTATTGCATGACCTATGTAGGCAATGATGCCGACTTTGCCCTGCTGTACAAATACTATGGCAGGCGGCAGGAGACCTGGTTCGGCATATTGCCGGATGGAGGCCCCAAAGACCTGATACAAACGATTGTGTCTAACCTGAATAAGGGGCAGAAGCAATCCATTAATAAAAACTATGCCCGCAAAGGGGTAGCGATTCGGTTTATATAAACCAACCTGTTGTAAAAAAACAGTACATAAAAAACGAAGGATTGGATACGCTTATAACAGAAGAGAAAACAACCGGTAAAAAAGATAATACGGTGTTATATATCGTGTATGCTGCTGCGGCTTATTTCGGTTTGCAATACCTGTTGCAACCAAAGCGTGTCACGGCAGCTATGGTGGTGCAGACACCTGTAAAAGAAACCGTTGCGGTTGATGATACCACCAATGCCCCTGATGTGCAAGCAGCCCATACAGCAGCGCAAGTGCCGGTACATACAGGGTATGTCAATGAGTCCTTTCCCCTTCGTACAGGTATGAGGGGACAACGGATAAAAGCGGTACAGCAAAAATTAGGCATACAGGCTGATGGCATTTTCGGCAAGGGGACGGAAGCGGCACTTGTTCGGCAATACCGTATCAGTACAGTGAGCGAAATACAATACCGCCATATCATGCAGCCCGGGCAAAAGCTTGCTGTTGCACCAGTTAGCCGCACAGATACAACGACGGTATTAAAGAAAGGCAGCAAGGGAACGGATGTATACCGATTGCAGCGATGGCTGGGCTTTAAAGACAAGCGTGTAGCCCGAAAGGGCGAGCCGGTAGCTGACAGCGATTTCGGGACACAAACAGAAACCGCCTTGCTGAAAAAAACAGGGCGCGGATGGATCAGTATCGCGAGCCTCAACCAATACCTGCATCAGGCAAGAACAAGAGGATAGTGAGCCCGATAGTATAACTGCTTGCAATAAATATTCAGTATAAACCATAAAAAATGTCTGTTTTTTCACTCCGCTCACAACGCAATGGTCAATACAAGGATTTTACGCTCCTTGAAATCCTGCACCTACTGGGTGATGCGGTCAATGATGAGATATGGCTGCCGCGACATGAGGATGTTTTTAACCTGTCGAGCTTCCGTGAAATAAACGGAAGTGGCACAACAGCGCAGCCGCAAAACTGGCATACAGAAATATTTGCGCAGGTGCAAGGCCAGTCTTTTGTTTCGTTACAACACATCCCGGCTCCACCCGTGCTGATGGTTGTGTTGAATGGCATTGTACAAAGCAGGTATACAGACTATCAGTTGAATGGCAACCGGCTGCTGTTCCCTTTCACGTTTAACGCGCAGGATAGCCTGCAATGCATATATACATACTAAGTGACCGGTCAAATTTTCATAACAATTAAAATCAATTTCAGCAATGGCAGAAACAAGAATCAGGCTAGACAAACAAATCCAGAAAGCACCGGGTAATAAATACGTACCGCTTTCTGACGGCAACGGCGAATTGCAGTATGCAGGTATAGATGCAGTCGTAAAAGCAACAGAGACCCTTACCAGGCTCAACTCGGTTGAAGTAGTAAACGGCCACCTTGTGGTAAAGTATACACCCGAAGATGGTAACCAGCAGGTGGTATCTACACCGCTTAATTTCAGCCAGACGGATATTAACGTAGCGGATGCGAGGCTGGAAAATCCAAGCACGGGCGTATATCGCCTGATTATTACTGAATCAGATGGTACGACTTATCCCGTTGACCTCACAGCCTTACTGGCAACCGTTACACAAAACACGGAACAAATCATACTCTCCGGCAATGGTACGCCGCAGAGCCCCTTGTCTGCAACGCTATCACAGGTGTTGCTGGATAGCATACCGCGTAACCTCGATGCGCTGGACGATGTGGCTGTTTCGATAGATATAGTCAATCAGGAAGCACTGAAAGGTTCCGGTGTTGTACTGGCATGGGATAGTGTTACCAGCCAATGGGTGCCTAAGTCAGCCGGCACAGTCGGACAGGCAAACGAATTAACAGAGGTGTTCCGTAACCTGGTGAGTGGCGACCATGTGAACCTGAGCTATGCCATATCCCAGATTGACACCACCAGTATCAAAGTATACCGTAACGGACTGCGCCTGGAACACATGATGGATTACAGGTACAACAATGCGGGCTTACCGAACGGTATCGTGCTGGCTGGCGGGTTTACAGAAGGATACCCTGAAAAAATCATCGTGGACTACCGTCTTAAACCCGGTGTGCCGCTAAGTTAATTTTTCAGCAGGCAGGGCTAGTGTAATCCTACCCTGCCTGCTGCTTCAATGATATTGCATGAAATTGTACACAGCGTTTATCTACAGGCTGACAGCAGCTACCCCGCGTACCCATGTATGGCGATGGGTGTTTATGACCGCTTTGTATGGTTGCAGCCTGCTGATTAATGAGCATTTTGAATTGATTGCAGCTCTCGGATTTACATTACGGCAACAAGCCCTAATACGTATAGCCGGTGTTATGCTCTACATTTTTTTAACAACCTATTCTTTTCAAAAAACTAACAATGATGAAACTATTCCGCCTTTTCAAATTCCCGATAACATGGTGCCTGCTATTACTGACAATAGTGATACTGCTGATATGGCAAACACGCTCTTTCCAAAAGGAAATAGCAAGGATGAACCGCAATCAGGCATTGCTCCAGCAAAGCCAGGAAAAAATCCTGCTGACTAATGGCCGTATCGCTTCGCAAACAGGGGTATTGCAACTAAAGCAAAATGAATTGTTCAGGTTATTCCCTTCTGTACGGGAAGAAGTCAGGCAGTTACAGATCAGGCCACGTAGGGTACAAACCGTATCTACGGTTGCTTTCGGTGTACAGCAAAGGATTTTTGCGCAACTCAGGGATAGTATCGCCATCGCCGCAAAAGGAACAATGGCAACAAGGATGCCACCTGATACATTGCAGTTCCGGGTATTTAATTACAGGGATGCATACTATGACGTATCAGGGTACGCATTAGGTGACAGGCAGGTGCTGCATATCAGCAGCCGGGATACCATGACACAGGTCGTATTCCGCAGGCGTAAGCACAGATGGTTATGGATATTCAGTCGTAAAACACTGGAACAGCGGGTCTATTTTAAAAACCCCGATGCGCATATTTATTATTCACAAACAATACAGGTTGACAGATGAAAGAACAAAGTAAAAACGGATGGTTGCTCCCGCTGGGTATCGGTGCGGGTGTATTGTTATTGATAGCTGGCGTGAAAAAGAAAGCTAATGCAACGCCTGTTATGCCTGGTGCTGATGCAGCAGGCAGTGTAGCATTGGAAACGCAAGTGCCGAAAGCATCGGGACAAATCAATCCTTCGCCCGCACCGTCTTATACCCGGTCAAGCTTACCACAGCCTGAAAATGCCGGGAGCGGTACAGATGCGCGGCAACAGATAACGGAGGATGAAGCGGATACTTTACCGGCGAACAGTGAACAGGCATCTTATGATACCGACCAAGGTATGGAAGAACAGGATGCCTATCGTGAAAGCAGCAACGAAGAAGAAGATGAAACAGGTGATCATACCGCATACACGAAGGCTGCACCGATGTATGCAAACGGTAAACAACAAAGTTATCACCCGGGTAATGCCTCCGGGGCATCGGCAGGCAGTATGTCAGTAGCGCATAGGCCGGGGGCATACAACCCTAAGCAAATGCGTTTTGACAATACCGTGCGCTCAGGCAACAAACATAGCATTAAAGCGTATGCTGACCCATCAGCTAAGCAATCGGCTTATAAACCCATGTTGAAGACCACGCAAAAACCCTCCATGCGGCATCAAACGTCTATATCACGCAAACCGAGTATGCGGGTCTTGCAACCTGTTGCTGCTTCAAACATGCGAGCTGTCAACCCTGCTGCCACACGTATGGTAAGTGTTTTTCCTTTGCGTATGGGTAGCCGTAATACCTATGTGAAGGAATTGCAACGCCGCATCGGTGTATCAGCAACCGGTTATTTCGGCACTGCCACATCAGCCACTATTCGTAATAAGTACGGTGTGTCTGAAGTATCAGAAGCTCTGTATACACAAATCATCAGGGGGAAAGCAGTTGCACGTAAACCGCCAGCCAAAACAATCGTCAGGCAAAAACCGGTACAACAAAAACATATCGTAGCCAGGCACCCCGCTCCTGCTCAAAAGAACACCGGCAGGTAAGACCGCGGATGCGCTATCGGCTTACCTGTCCAACAATCTCATAATATATGATTTTAAGAACGCAATCTTTTCCTTCTATTTATTTACCTAACCCGTTTACACAAACGGATATGGTACGTTTTTTTGAGCGTATCAAAAACAACTGGCTGCCTTATTTCATAAAAGCCGCCGATGTTACAGGATTGCCGTTGTCCTTATTAGTTGCCAAAGCTGCTGTAGAAAGCGGCGGTAATCAAAAGACACCCAATACATCCTACGTAGGCTTGATGCAGGTAGGAAAAATGACTGTAGCAGCCTGTCTGGATTACCTGCAAGGTACTATGTATGCAGACGGGAAAAAATGGTCTGCGCCGGCAGCGGTGGTTGCTAAAGCAGTACCCATTGTACGGACATCGTTTCCTGCTTTCGGGAAGGGTGGCAAAGTACACCCGGATGCTGCTTTTGCGCTTGCCAAATCAGATACAGCGAAAGGTGCAGAATTTAATGTGTTAATAGGCGCATTGTACTTACAGTTTCTCTGTCAGCATCCCAAGTTCATTGACGGGGATATTGTAAGGTTGGATAAAATTATGAGTGCGTATAATACAGGGCCTAATTATTCATTTTATAATGTACCGGTTGCTGATACAGGCAGCCTGGTAAATATCATACGACAGTCGCGGCTTTCCGCATCCAAAAAACGGGAGACCAGCAGGCATATCCTGAAATTCTGCGGGCAGGGAGGTGCTTTTGATTTATTATTTAACCACAAATACAGGCTGACCTGAATCAGCTATTACAACATGAGTTCTACAAACCGTACTGCTATCAGACATGATAACGATTATTATGTAACACCGTTGCAGACAGTCGCCGATTTTTTCAGTGTATTCCGTTTACTGGAACCGACATTCTGTTTAGCTGAAGCGCATATCCTTGACCCGTCAGCCGGTGGAGACGCTAACAGTCCCATGCCCTACCCTTCGTATTTATCCTCCATCGGTAACAGGACAGTAACCACATTGGATATTCGCAGGGACAGCAAAGCCGCCATCAAGAAAGATTACCTGCAATGGAAGAGCCAAAGAAAATTTGATGCTGTTATTACCAATCCACCTTTTCATGCCGCTATTGCATTTATACAGAAGGCATTGTCGGAGGTCAGGCCTGGTGGGTTTGTCTGTATGTTGCTAC
The DNA here is from genome assembly GCA_937919945.1 of uncultured Chitinophagaceae bacterium. Taxonomy (GTDB): domain Bacteria; phylum Bacteroidota; class Bacteroidia; order Chitinophagales; family Chitinophagaceae; genus Polluticoccus. The sequence continues at coordinate 13,189 of CALESY010000130.1, forward strand.
GACTGAATTTTCTGGGCTCACTGAAACGAAAATCTTTTTGGTTACAATATATGCCGAAGTGGATTATTGTTCATGCTAGGAGGCCATCATTTGTCAAGGGTGGTAATGACTCGGTTGAATATGCACATATCGTATGGCAGAAAGAGTATATGCCCGAACACAGCCGTCTGGTGATTATATTATTAAGAACAGTAAAAAATGATGCAACTCATTCATATTGATCATCCCAACATACCTGTAGGTATCCGTCAAGCATTTGAAAAAAAAGTAACGGATATAGCAGACTGGTTGGGTATAAACCCTAATTGGCTGATGCAGGTGATGTATGCGGAAAGCAGGATGAACGCCCAAGCAAAAAATATACAGAACGGACGGCTGATTGCTGCCGGTTTGTTGCAATGGACAAAAGCCTCCGGTCTTCCCGGCGCACCGAAAACGGTGTTGCAATACAACCACTTGCAACAGCTTGACTGGGTAAAAAAATATTTTGCCCCCTATCGCGGTGCAATGCACAGCTATTTTGACGTGTACCTCGTTACGTTTTTTCCGTCTGCTGTCGGTCAGGGTGACGGCTATGTGTTTGCTACCCGTAAACTTCCTGCATCCTTGATTGCTAAACAGAACCCGGCTATCAACATGGTCAGAGACGGAAAAATTACAATGGCTGAATTTAAACAATATGTATGGAGCAGTACACCTGTTGCTGTACGCAGCCTGGTATTCACAACAAGTCAATTTGTAAAAGCCCTGAAAGACAAAACCACTAAAGTCATCACTGCTGTCAAAGAAGACCCTGACAATCTGGGTGACACTGTTGCCGGCATCGGCACCATACTGGCTTTTTTTTTCTTATCCGCCGCATGAGACAATAACCATAGAACTATGATATACGAGTTTTCGGATCACCTGTCGCCAACGGCACGGTATTACTCTTTTGCTGACGGAGGCATAGCCGGTTTGGAATGCAGTACTGATAATTATGCGTTATATGTGCAAACTGTTGAACAGGATTTACAGCAGAGAAGTAAACAAAACAAACGCAGCCTTGCAATAAGGGCGGCAGAGATGGGGATAGCGGATCAGCATACGGTCAAAGAGTTAACAGAACTTGCTATTGTGAATACCGCCAGAGAGATTGCGCAAATACCCGGCCGGACAGTTGCTGAAAAATTCAATCGTTTGGTGGAACTATACCATGACCAGGTGAATTTATCACATCGTAGCTCACAAAGTATTTTACTGCAACAATACAGCACACCAGCCCCTATCGGTTACCTGATGGGTATCTTCTGCGGCATAGACCAACTGCATCAGAAAGGGGGTTATGCATTTGAGCCTTCGGCAGGCAATGGCTTACTCACAGTAGCTGCCGACCCGCAGCGTGTATATGTGAATGAGGTAGATACACTGCGTCGTAAAAACCTTGCCGGACAGGGTTTTGCAGGTGTGTGGAACCGTGATGCGGCGATGCCTTTTTTTGATGTACGCCATCATTTCACCGCCGTACTTACCAACCCGCCTTTCGGGCAGCTTGATACGCCTGTATCCATCAGCGGCTATCCCATCCGGAGCCTGGAACACCTGATGGCTATCTACGCTTTAGATACCATGGTAAGCAGTGGCAAGGCGGCTATCATCATAGGTGGCCATACAGGTTGGGATGATAAAGGGCGTATAAAAGCAGGGAAAAACAGGCTGTTTTTTAATTATCTCTATCACCACTATCATGTCGCAGCCGTCATACAATTAAACGGGAAGCAATTGTATACCCGGCAAGGTACCGGCTTCAACACGCGGTTGATTCTTATCAGTGGACGTAAAGAAAAACCCGGTGGGGTCGCACCGGTTTACGATCAACAAAAAGATACTGTAACGCACAGTTTTGAAGCATTGTTTCAACGAGTCGTGGAAGCTATGCAAACTGCATTTCATCAGGATATGATAACAGACAAAACTACTTCAACAATACATCAAAATGTACATGATGCTATGAACAGTGAAGCACAACGATTATTACAAGCCTTACGTGCGAAACCCTTGGGTGAGAGTGGTACAGAAGATAATCAATATGCAATGGCTTATACCGAATACTATCTGCCGCTTCTTGATTATTACAACCATGCTATTGTATTCCTGCGTAATGGCGATTATTATGAGGTCTACGGGAAAGATACAAGTTTTATCAAGCACCTCTTACCCGATATAACGCTTACAACTTTTTTATGCGATAGCATATATGTCGGATATATTACACTGGATGAAGAAGCAGTTGCTAAGCTGACTGTGCTGTTTCGTTCGATGGGTGTCCGTTTTATTCTAACGGATAGTACGGAGGCTTCTTATCCGGTAACAAGGGTGGATACAGGCATAGCCGCAACGCTGCTATGGGAAATCACTTTGGAGCAGTTTTTACAGGCTGAAGAACAGCATTACAGGCAACAGGTGCAAACCGGACAAACGTATGAACTGCCTTATAAAACTGAGTATGTACTCCTGTTCAATACCTTGTCCGGGGCTGACATATACAAACCGCACCCTGCAAATCCTTATACGCACAGCGGATACAGGCAATTATCCCAATCAGCATTCAGGAAGCGGTGCCTGCAAATCATCCACAGTTATAATGTTCGTTTAGCCATGGCGATGGATATTGTTATCAGCGAGCCTGTGCTGAAAGATTATCCCGCTCTGAAATTAAAACAGGATGCAAAAATCACTTACCTGAAAACCATCGTACACAGCGGTAACCGGTTGAACGGTTCAGCACAGCCGTTCGTAATGCTGCCATTCGATACATTTTTACAGGTATGCAGGGATGTACAACCATTATTTGCAATACCGCAGAAAGAAACTTTGCAGGGAGATGAAGACGAAACAATAGTAGACCACGACGCATTATTTGAACAATTCAAAGAACATAAAGCAAGGGATAAGAACGCATTGTATTTATTTGAAACCCCCGGAACTTTTGTCGCATTTGATGAAGATGCCGAAGTATTGGCTAAGACCTGTAACATCGGCATCATCAAGATGTCAGCAAATAGAGCGTTCAAATATTTTATTGCCGGTTCATCCAAGGCTTTGTTGTTTGCGCGCATAGCTGTTTTACAGGATGCTGGCTATAACCCTGTATGTATTGATTATCAGCGTTATCATGCCGACACACTGACTGCACACGTTGACAGTGAACTGAGCAGGTTATTGCGTCAGGTAAGTGAACAGGAGGAGGTGAAAGACAAAAAAGGGTTAGGCGCACCGTACCAGCCCTCATCGAATGCCTGTATCGTATTGGATACGCAAGTGCCGGACAGCATGGCTTTTGAAACCCATGAAGCATTGGCTGCTATTAAGCAAGCCGTAGGCGGCGATACGGATAATTTTGTGCGCGACCGTTTGGGTTACCCTACCAAGACTGCTTTATGCAAAGCCTTATCGGCAGAACAAACCGATGCGGTCATGATGGCAATCTATAATGTGGAAGCGAGGGGGCAAGGTATGATTATCGGCGACCAGACTGGTATCGGTAAAGGGCGTGTAGCTGCCGCTATGATACGCTACAGTTGCCATCAGGGTATGAAACCTGTATTTCTTACAGAAAAAGCCAACCTGTTTTCGGATTTGTACCGCGACCTATATGCAATCGGTTCAGGGCATCTGCGCCCTTTTATCGTCAATGGTAGGGAGAGTAAAACGGACATCAAAGATGAGGATGGCCAGATTATTTATCAGGCAATGCCCTACAGCGAACAGGCAGCCATTATGAAAACGGGTAAGCTGCCGGCAGGCTTTGACTTTGCAGTAGCAACCTATAGCCAATTCAACAGCCCGGAAAAGAAACCCGAAAAACCATCATTCCTGCAAGCGATAGCCAGGGATACCTTATTTATCATGGATGAGTCACATAACAGCAGCGGCACATCCAACACCGGTAATTTTTTACAAGGTGTTATTGCACAAGCCAGCGGGGTGGTATACCTGTCCGCTACGTTTGCCAAACGCCCGGATAATATGCCTATCTATGCGGCCAAAACCGCTATTTCGGACTGTAATATGAGCCGTGACCAGTTAGTGGAAGCCATACAACGCGGTGGTGTCGCTTTACAGGAAGTATTGTCTTCGCAACTGGTGGCTGAAGGACAGATGATACGCAGGGAACGCAGCTTTGAAGGTGTTGAAGTCAATTATATCAGTTTACAGGAGCAGGCACAGGAACATGCTGCCATCGCAGATAATATTACAGGCATCATCCGTGACATCATCAGCTTTCAAAAAGATTTTATTGACACCATCGTGGAAGAACTGGATACAATAGCTGTAGCTGAAGGCAAAGGGGTGGATAGGCGGGAAGGTACGGGTAAAGCAGGCGTTGATAATACACCCTATTTCAGCAAGGTGTTTAATATCATCAACCAGATGCTGTTCTCGATTAAGGCAGCGGCTGTAGCAGAACGTGCCATCGAACGGCTCAAGGAAGGGAAGAAACCTGTCATTGCGTTTTCCTCCACGATGGGCAGCTTTTTGGAAGACATGACGGATGAAAAAGGCTTGCCTGTCAGTGACGGTTCTGTGATCGTACCTGATTTTTCGGAAGTCTTGCGCAAGGGGCTGGATGGTGTGATGCGCTATACAGAAAAAGATGTAAACGGTACACCTATATACAAAACTTTTGAGATTACAGAACTTCCGCCTGAAGCACAGGCCGTGTACAATAGTATCCGCAAACGCATTGAAGAAATAGCAACCGGCATTTCAATCTCTCCGATTGATGTGGTGATACAGAAAATAAAAGCTGCCGGCTATACGGTGGCAGAAGTAACGGGACGTAAATATGAATTGCAATGGTTGGAAGCTGACAACCCTTTACATGATATACTGCCCGAAAATAGCAGCGGGAATCGAAAACAGGCAGGTGCTGTTATGCATAAGGCGATAGTGGCCCTGCGCAAAAAACTCAACACCAATGATGCGTTCCGTGAGTTTAATAATAATGAAACAGATGTATTGCTGATTAACCAGAGTGGCAGTACGGGGGCATCAGCACATGCCATTGCCACTTCCAAAGTGGCCAAGGACAAAGTAAGGCAACGTGTGATGATTGTTTTGCAGGCAGAGCTTGATATTAATACGGAAGTACAGAAACGTGGGCGTATCAATCGCACCGGGCAATTACTCAAACCGATTTATGATTACATGACTTCCGCCATACCGGCAGAACTGCGCCTGATGATGATGCTCCAGAAAAAACTCAAATCACTGGATGCCAATACGGCTTCTAACCAGAAGCAGTCCTCGAAAATATTGGACGTGCCGGACTTTTTGAATAAATATGGCGACCGTGTTGTTAAAGAGTACCTGCTGGAAAACCCCGCAATCAACAGGATGCTGGACGACCCGCTGCGGTTAAAGGATACTACGGACAGTGACGGGGGTGAAGCACAGACTTTGGAGAACGCTGCCCATAAAGTAAGCGGACGTGTGGCGGTTTTATCTGTAAAAATGCAGCAGGAGTTTTACGCAGAGATAACAGAACGATACAATGACTATGTAGCTTATATGCAACAAATCGGGGAATATGACCTGGAAATGGAAGCAATGAACCTCGAGGCGGAAACGGTCAATAGTAAAATCGTGAAAGTGGGCAGCGGTTCAGGTAGTGTATTCAGCGAGGACAGCATATTGGAAACCGTACAGGCGAACGTGCTGCGCAAACCTTTTACGGCAACAGAACTTGACAACCTGCTCAAAGAAGCATTGCAGGGTGAAGATGCAGATAAAATCCGGCAGGATATTATCCGTGACTATAACGAAGAAACGGCCATGGCGGCTGATATTGAAGAAAAAGAATTGTCTGAACGTTATAGTGAACTACATAAACGTATCCCCTTAGAAAAGAAGTTTCAGCGGCTTAAAACGGATGCAGAACGTACGGCTTATTACGAAAACAGGACACAGCAACTGGAAGAAGCACATGCGAAAGCACTGAAGCAACTGCGTGAAAAAGCAGCAGCCAGAAAATTTTACTTAGAAAAACTGTTCCGCTTTTTTTATATCGGCCGCAACCTCAGCTTCCCTGTCAATAATGGCAGCGGCTATGCGGAATATGTGCCGACTGTATTTTTAGGCTTTGTCATTGACTGGAAGCGTAAAAACCCTTTCCTGCCATCTAAAATCAAATTGCGGTTTGCGCTCGCCAACAGCAATAAATATTTTGCCATACCGGCTTCCTTTGATGATATTGACAAGATTATAGGTGCGAGTGCGGAATTGCCCAAGCTGACGCAGGAACAGATACTGCATAACTGGGGGACGTATATCCAGCAAAACAATGCAGACAGAAAGACACGCCATATTGTAACCGGTAACCTCTTACAGGCATTCAGCGATTTCAGGGGCAAGCTGGTTAATTATACGACCATAGACGGGAAAATAGAAAAAGGTATCCTGCTGCCCGATAATTGGGTCATGGATGAGCAGGTGCAGGATAAGGTCAGCATACCGGTTATTAAAGCGTTGCCACTTATCAAATCAATAACTACAGGGCATTCCATTGTAACGACTACCGGGATTGGTTTTGTAAGGCAACCCGATAATTACAAAATCATCGTGCCTATGTCACGCAAAGTAGCGGGTGATATTTATCTCGATAAGGATTTACTGGGATTGGTGAATGGCAACAATTTCAACAGGGTGGCAGACAGGATGGTAGCGCAACTGCCATTACACCGTATAGATGATTTTATCAGCATCATACAGGACAGGCACACCTGTTCGGTGATGGTCAGCCGCTACCAGTTCAACCAGATGGAGAAGCAAACGGCGATATATAACAACAGAAAGCCGATACGCCCGCCCGGAGAAGAAAAAGAACATCCTGATGACGAGATGGAGTCGGAATTACTCCAGTTGGAAGCAGAAGCACTCAAACTTACACTACGCCTCAAATTAAGATTAACAGCATAAAGCAAAAAACAGTTCAGATATGAAATTAAACAGCACCAACTATTTTCAGCAGATAGACAGTTATATGGATATTATCCGTTCAGATGCGGATTTTGAAGCTACTTACCGTTTTATCAATAAAGTAACAAAGAACGGGAAAGAACCGCAGAACCTGAACAAAAGCCCTGAGATCAAAGAAACGTTCAATCTGTTTTTACAAAACCTGAACAGCAGGGAGAGCAAACAGAAAAAAACAAACGCAAAAAAAGCACCGGATAAACAGGCTAAGAAGCCATTACAACCGAAACAGGAAACTACTACAAAAGTTGCAAAGGGAGTAATAAAACCTACGCCAAAGAAAAAGCCTGTAGCCCGGCACAAAGCTGTTCAGGTGGCGCATATACCTTCCGATATTGTATTGGTAAAAAAATATCTCGGGCTGCATGATAAAGAGAAAACCTATGAACAGTTGCTGGCGATATGGCGTGCATTCAACAAAGCGATTGTAGAAAGAAAAGTGATGAGAGGGTCGCCTTATCAGACAGATATAACAGCCATGAATAACAGCTTACTGATGGCAATTGACAGGGCAGCAGAAGCCGGCAGCATCCACCTGACAATACCTGAGGCGCGCTTACAAGTTTATCAGGAGATAGCCCACAGTGTGGAGCGGTCTGCGGGTGTCGGTATCCTCATAGAATACATCAACATATCAGGCAAGGCCGGGATACAGGAACGGGCTGAAAAACTATTGCGCCGTATCGAAAAAGCAGCAGCAGACGGCCACTTGAAAACAGACCGTTATGCCAAAGAGGTAAACAAGGCGAAGGCAGTGCTTAAAGCCTGCATAGACAGGGAAACAAATATGGTAGATGTGAGTACCTACAGCCTGAGTGGAATCGGGGAATTATCGGTGTTCGGATGCACTTGTGAAGATGGGCTGGACGGGTTTAACAAGGCGCAAAACGCAGTTATATATAAGCTGATGGAAGAGAAAGTGAAAAACCTCAGTGATGATGAGTTTGACAGGGCATTCGGTGATACCGTAGCACCGAGCCTCTGTAAAGCCATCGCACATAAATTAGTGCATAGTGGCTTGCTTACCATGAGCCTGTTGCGCAACCCGGCAAGGGTTGCCCGTGGGAAGGCGTTAGCGGGTACATCTTCATATGATATGGAAACAGAATTGATGGATATGCGCCTGAAAAAAGCAGGCAGGCAACCGTATAAAAACAGTCCTGCAAAAACTGGCTTGCATGGTACTGGTGAAACTGAGATCGGTACTGCCGTTGCAGAAGACGTGCGTATTATATCGGCGAAGGAACTGGTCAGTAAGCAGTTCCGGACAATAGGGCTGAAAGGTAAATACAGGCAATTACTCGGAGACCCGGAACCGGGCTTTTCTGCTATGATATATGGTAAACCCAAACAGGGTAAATCTACCGTTGCCATTGACCTCGCTAAAGAACTGACGAAACATGGAAAAGTCTTGTATTGCGCTTTTGAAGAAGGACACGGGCTTACATTAAAAGATAAAGTAGTACGCAACCATGCGGATGTACCGGGGCTTGATTTTGCCGATAAGTTACCGCCGCATATAAAATCCTATCAGTATGTCTTTATTGATAGTGTCAGTGACGCAGGGCTGGATGAGCAGGCGTTCAAACAACTGATAAAATCAAGTAAACCCAGTTCAGTGATTGGCATATTTCATGCGACAAAAGACGGAAAATTCAGGGGCGGGCAAACCTATGCGCATGATGTGGATGTGCTGATACGGGTCGAGGATGGCGTTGCATATGCACAGGGCAGGTTCGCACCACCCGGGGAAATGAATATCGCACCCTTACACACAAGGCTATGATATGGGGTATCATCAAAACGGGGACAAACAAACTGTTTGTCCCCGTTGTATGTATAGTATTTATTTTTTCGATTGTAATAGCTGTAGTAGCTGTTCGCTATGTTTCCGTTCTGTTTCGAGCAGCCGTTCATACAGTTCTATGATTTTATCAACCGGATTATTCTGATAAAATACACTTTCTGTAATACTGCCTGAATTAAAAATACTCTGAGAGCCTGCCGTATCTAATTCCTTGATAAGTTCTTCAGGGAAATCAAGGATGCCGGCAATCAGGCTTAACATGTCGTCGTCGATCGTTTCTGCATTTTCAATCAGGGAGTAATTCTGCTGTGTCATATGCAGGCGTTGCGCCATGTCTAACTGTTTAATCCCTTTAAAACTTCTGAGCCTGCTGATATTTCTCCCGATATGTTGCATGGATTGATATTTTACAGTGAGTAAGGTACAAATTTATGGTAAATGGTAAAATACAAGCAAATGCTTGTAAGATACAAGCTGCTGTTTCAGAAGCTGTGGCTAAAAACATATTACTTCGTATAGAGAAAACCGAATTGAATTATCCGCATGATGAAAACGAACACATACCCGGCATTTCCGTACCATGCATCTGAACTGTCAGCTTTTTTATTCAGTATTGACACGTTTATCGTATCGCTGAAAAACGGACAGATTATTCATTTTGTGGCTGATGATGCAGATGCCTTCAAGCAATGGTTGTATGAAAAAGGCGTCAGGGATATTAATAAAGATGACGGTGTGTCAGTAATTATGAGAAGTTTGTAATAAACTGACGGGCTGATTTACATAAATATCAAGCAGAAATATTTAAAACTCATTGTCCCATGACGAAGTTAAAAAATGAACAATTAATAGTTATCTCTAAAAATATTTTTGCATAAATGCTTGACAATGACAATGTTTTTTTTTTAAATTAGAGTTACCATTATATCACAACACAGAACAAACTACAAACATATAGCTTTATCAGAAACCGAGTAATGTCACCCGAGCCTTGGACTGGCACCCGTAATACTACCGATTTCTTTTGTTGAAATAGTGCGATTTATCGTAAACGGAATTATCAAATGGGAAACCCTGCCGTTTGATAAAAGTAATATGTATTTGTACGTGAAAACCAATCGGCTCATCCTGATACTTATATTGACTATTTTGTCAATAATAAAGCTTCATGCGACGACAGATAGCAGTTTCATATTGTCTGTCAGTCCGCTATATGCAGAATACAATACAGTTTATCAGCCTATAAGCTACAAAGCGGGAAACGCTGTTGCGTCCTATCTCAAATTATCTTGTTTTCAAAACAGAGGTGAAGATAGTATCTGCCTGTATAATATTGAGTTTGAGAATATTAGTTTTAATACTGGAGTTTATGAATTCTCACTTGACCTCAATAAAAATACTAAGGTTAATAGTATTTCTTATCAGTTTTTGGATGTGATAAAAAAATTTGAGTTTTTCCCTCCCGGTGAATACACGACTTATATCACTTTATATAATAAGGATACCCATGATTCCAGCATTTTCTCTTTTGTATGGGATATTGATAGCACTTTAGCCTATAATTCTGAGTTCAGAAATGATATTGACGAAGCGTTACAAGAGAAAACGCCAGTATCGGTTCCAGTAAAACTTAAAAAGAAACCTCGTAGTGGGTTAAGCATACAGGATATTAATACACAGACGGGGTATCTAAGCAAAAAAATAGATAAGCGGTATCATACAACATCCGTTGTCGCACGTAAGGATAATATTACTTATAATGCCTATTATAGCGATGAGTGGTTTTTGGGTTATTATCAGTTACACACCAAAGATGTACGCGGTAACACTTTAATATCAGAACATGAGCGGTTATCGGATAGGCCGCAGGCACTTGTTAATTCACGATTAGGTGGTTTTACCGGATTAAACACGCAGTTAAAATCACTTAACAAACGAAAAAGCAAACAGGATGCTGAAGATATTGATGGTAATATCACCCTATCCAGTAATTTCAGTACAGGGCAAGAACCCAATTCCATGCAGGATAACAATTTTCAGGAAATACGCGGGAGGGTAGGCATGGAATTATTCAATATGCCGGTTGTCATAGAAGGTTATTATACCACACAGGATAATAACCGAAAAGCTAAAGCCAGTTTTATACGTATTAAATATGATGTTGAAAAAGCTAAAAGCAAGCTCAATAAGTCAGCCTACAACTACAAAAACTCCTATGAGAATATCAAAGCAGGCACTGGCTCTGTAACAGGGGAAGCAAAAAATGAGATTTTAAAGTTAGCACGACTGCATACCGCTGTTCTCATGGATTTGCAAAAAGACTTCAATATCACGCCGGACATGATTGCTTCCTGTGGCTGTGATATAGACAAACTGTCATCCGGCTTAGATGATTCAACAAAGAAAAAACTCTACATAGATAAACAAAATGTACAGAAGAAATGCCAGCAGGCTAACAAATCAAAGCAAAGGATAGCCAGGCTCGAGAAACAACTATTACAATATCGAAATCAACAATATTTTGATTCTACCTTAAGCTATAGTAAGCTTCAAAAAATAGGCTCAGGGCACGAAATGTCTGCTAAAGATTTAACAAAAGCCTCTAAACATTTTTTGCCACAATCACTGACTTCCTCCGTTTTATCTGGCTTGACGAGGCTTGACATCGGTATATTGAATGACTATGAATCTAATTATACTATGTCTGGTCAAACATTAAAAGGCGGCAGTGTGGGTTATGACCTTTCAGGAGTAAAGGTCACGCTTTCAGCGGGTAAGACAGAATATATTTCGAGGGAAGGGAATGTAGACCGGTATAATACCTATTTACTGAGAGCTGATTTAAAACCTATACGTAAACAAAAAATCAGCTTTCTATATTATGGGTATACGCCGACCAAACAGATTATAAACGACAATAGTTTTTTTAAATCAGACGCTGCCCTGCCTAGTTTTCGACAGCCGGTACATATTGTATCCTTATTGCATAGTGGCACTATATCAAAATCATTGACTATAGAATCAGAAGGGGCTGCATCTTATAGGAATATAGCCAATAGGGCTTTGATCGGTAAAGATAACTGGGCGTTAAAAACAGGTATTATTTACAACATACCAAAAACAAACGCAGAACTAAAAGCGGAATGGGAACATGTAGGCAAGCGTTTTGAAAATAATGCGTTGCCATATACGAGAGCCGCAACTGAAAGGTATACCTTATCAACGCATGTAATCCTGTTTGAATCATTCCTGCGTGTCGGGGTACAATATAATATGCTGAAACAGGAGACATTTTCTTCAACAGGATATAATACTAAATGGGGTTTCGATATACAAACAAGATCAAAACGATATCCAAATATATATTTGTCTTACAAGCCCTTCAGCACCTTCAGGCGTTTTGACGATACAATGGCTATAGCTCAAAGACCTGTGTCAGGTTCTGTATGGATTGCGAGAACAAGTTACCAGATAAAAAGAAAGTATGTAAATCATCGCTTCAGCCTTAGTTATAACCGAAACCATAGTAATATGGATACTATACGTTATGAAAGCCAAACGCTTCAAGGTGGCTATACCTATACTACTAAAAAAGAAATAATCAATTCAAATATTGGATGGTTAGTACAACCTGTGGTCGCAGCAAAAGACCCAAGCGGATCAATGAGGAGCTTTTTTATTAACGCTTCTATTACCCGAAACATGAATGACAAACTAAGTCTAAGCTTAGGGCAAGATATAGCAATCGCACCTTTTGGTATCCAGCGTACTATTACCTCTTTGGGAACTGCCTATTCGTTTGCCAAACTTCCTGTCTTGTTATTCATACAAACCAGGTATTCACAAATCAGGTTGAATGAAACGGTGGGACATAAAGAAATCTGGAATGTGACATTGGGGGTTAATTACAGGTTTAGGGCAAGAGAACCTAAATGGAAATCTATGAACAACAAACATAAATAAAGTACTATGAAAAAGACATTCATACTATATCTGCATTATTATTTGCTGATGTTCGTATTAAGCTTTGGTTGGTCAAATGCTATGATGGCACAACAGGCTGCCGTAATTGTAAACATGGCAGGACTTGAAGGCATAGAGATTAACCAGCAAAACGTTTTCAACTATGATTTGGTCAATAATACGGGTAAACAACTTGATGTTACTATCAAAGGTTCTATACGTTACCGAAATTCTTCATTGAATGCTTTTTATGTTTTTACAACAAGCTTGATTGAGGGGAATAACCGCTTTAGCAAGGATAAGGTAAACAATGCAGTGTGGACATTTTCTGACAATGGGTTCAGGGAGCTATTTTTTGATTATAATAAAATGCCGCAAGGTACTTATGAGTATTGTATTAGTATAGGACTGAATAAGAATAATCCGGAGTACCAGATAGGAGACCCGATACAGGAGTGCGTTTACCAGATAGTCAATGATATATTTCTCATCAACTTAGTTGAACCTGAGAATAACGCAAAAATATATGAATACAATCCCATGCTCTCTTGGGTAGTAAATTATCCCTTTGCCAGTCAATTAACCTACAGGTTGCGGGTGGCAGAAGCCAGAGACGGTCAAAACAACGAAAACGCTATCAACAGGAATAATCCCATATATCAGGATAACCAAGTCTTTGCAACCAGTCTCACTTATCCGGTTACTGCAAGGCCACTGGTAAAATACCAGCCGTATGTGTGGACGGTTGATGCCTATTATAAAGGTATTCTGTTAGGCGGTGCAGAAGCATGGCGGTTTACCATTATTGAAGATTCTTTGCTAAGGGAAGTGTCTGTAGATTTAGCATATTATGAATTTGAAGAGCATATAGGAGATACGCGATTGAATATTGCCGGTGAGATGAAACTCAAATACCGGGCTGATGGCAACACAGACACCTTATTCTTTAAGATTGTCAATGATAAAGGCGATGAAATAAAATTCAACGAAAATGTCAGGCCTTTATCTAATGGTTATAACTGGCTGGTATTGCAGTTTCATGAAAAACTAAGCCTGAAGCATAACAATAAATACACATTATTAATTGAAAATGTTAAAGGCCAGTCGTTTAAAGTGCCATTCACATATCTTAATCCCCTTTTTATAAAATGAGTAACAGAAGGATAAAATTGGACAGGGTGTTATTGTATTGCGTTAGTATAGTAGTACTCTTTATTGGCAGTTATATATTGTATCATCATGGTTCAGGTACTGGTAGTAAAGAGGTGGGTTATATTGATATTGGACGTTTGGTAGAAGGATACAAGCTAAAGAAAGACCTTGAAAATATAAGTAGCCAGAATTTATATAAAATCAAAGCAGTGGTTGACAGCTTGGAAATGTTGAAAAAAGTAAGTGGCACCCAGTCCAATATTGAACTGGACAAACAACTTGAAAATGCGCAATATGCATTTCAGCAATATTACTCAAAGACAAATCAGGAGATCAATAAAAAAATCTGGGAAAGGTTAAATCCAGTGCTTGAACAATATGGTAGTGAGCAACATTTACAGATGCTGATTGGGGCTAATGGTGCAGGCACGTTGTTGTATGCGGATAAAAGCAGGGATTATACCGAGGATTTAATCAGGTACGCGAATGAAAAATATGAAAAAACTCATTAAGGTTGCTGTAACTCTGACAGTACTGCTTACAGGGTGTGGTCATAAAACCATGTCCCCTGTTGAGTATATATACTATATGGAAGATGCGGCTAATAAAGCAAGGCAATCAGTCAAAGCTGGTGGATTGAATTATATTATCCAATTATCGCCGCCTGAATATATGGTATCAAAAGAATTACTCACAGACGAATCTACCTATGTAAATTATACAGAAAGGTTAAACGAACTAAAAGGCAATGTCTTTTTTCAGATTCAAATAGGTAAAGAACGAGTGGGTGAAAGTATGATAGAAAAGAAGCAGGAAGATACACGGGCTGAGAGCAGGGTTATGTACTACGCATCATCAGCAGCAAACGACATAGGATTGTCAGTTGATGGACAGTTAATAGCCCCTGTTGCCTACCACTTTGAAGACAATTACGGATTAGCACCTTATAACACCATATTGGTTGGATTTAAGATGCCTGAAAAATATGAAGTAATCACGTTGAACTTTAATGATAGGTATAGCAATATACCCCTGATAAAGGCAAGTTATACGGAACAGTTTATTAAAAACCTGCCCGCATTAAGTATAAAATGACAGCATTTATGAAAAAAGTACTCCTTAGATCTACTGCAAGAACACTGATACTCTGTTTGGGATACCAGTTAGTGTTTCCTGTTGTTACTTATGCGTTGACATCAGGGCCATCACAACCTGAAGTGCAGAGTTTTGAACCAGTGGGAACAACAGAAATGGTGGATATGTTCACCGGTGATTTTACATACAATATCCCGCTGATGGATGTGGAGGGGTTCCCGATAAATATATCTTATCATGGGGGCGTTAATATTGAACAGGAGGCAAGCTGGGTAGGGCTTGGATGGAATATTAATCCTGGTGAAATTAACAGGGCTGTTCGCGGCTTACCAGATGATTTTAACGGAGAAACTATTGAAAAGACAATCCATATTGAAGATGAGGTAAACTATCGGGTCGGGATGGGGGTGTCCGCGTCGCTTGAGGTATTTGGATTCAATCCTAATCAGTATGGATTGAATTTATCGATTGGTGTTGGAAACTATATAGCCTATAGCAATTATAAAGGCATGAGTGTTGGTGGTAATATCGGTGTAACCGTTTCAACTCCTATTGCAAGTGCAGGCGTAGACGTAGGTGTAGGGTCTCAATCCGGAGCGGATGTAGATTTGAATGCCGGGTTGCACTTACCAATGAAAATTACCCAAGATGCAGGTGCGGGTATTGGTGTTACAGGTAGCACCGGTTTTAATTCGCGTTCAGGCCTTAAAGACCTTTCTTTTGGTGTAAATATGACTACATCTATCACTACAAACGGAAAAGTTGGGAATGAGGATAAGTATAAAGAAAAAAGAGCTACTACAACCATACCGGGACAATCTTTCGGTTCAAGTATTCCCATTGGGTTACAAAATTATGTACCTGTCATTACAAACCCGAGCGTTCAAAAGACGTTTCAATTTCAGGCAAGGTTTGGGGGTGAAGTATTTTATGTCTTTCCTAATGTGCATATGAGCATTATGAAAAGCACATTGAAATTTGAGGAGGATGGATCAAGAAAAGGCTACGGCTACCTCTATTCAGAAAATGCACCCGAAGATGGTATCATGGATTTTAGCCGTGAGAAAGACGGATATTATAACAGTACATTGAAGAACCTACCCTTGTCGTCAATGACTTATGATGTATACGCCATAAGCGGTCAGGGAACAGGTGGTGTGTTCAGGCCATTCAGAAATGATATCGGCTCTATACATGACCCGTTGGTAGCTCCGCCTAAAAGTACGACCAGAGACTTAAAGTTAGAAGCAGGTATTGGTAATATTTTTGAGGTTGGTACAGATTTGACGTTCTATGATAATGAAACAAAATCCGGTGCATGGAAAAGATTTCCTTTCAGAGGTAAAGAGGTTAATAACTTATTCGAAAAAGCATATTTCAAACAAGCGGGAGAACTTACCTATAACAATCAACAGTTAACCACTGCGTTATTCAATAGTAACCCTCAATACTTATATGATGACGAAAATACGCTCAAAGGCATTGGCAGTTCAGCAAGTATGCCCGGAAAGCTGGGTGGTAGCTTTATTTATACAGGTAGCAATACAGACAGGACAGCCAGGGCAAACGTGCTGAATTATATTACAGGTGAGGAGTCGGATGTTAAAGATGTCGCGCATGTAAAAAAAGTCATCAGCTATACGAATAACGGTTCAAATCCATTTTGTAATCCTACTTCCACAGAATATAATAGGCATGGAACAAATAGTGATCAGGCTAAAAAACATCATTTGACTGAACTTACCCAAACGCTACCTGACGGAAGAAGATATGTATATGGGATACCTGCAATGAACCACGTCACTAAAGAAGTATCGTTCGGCGTATCTGGCAGCAAAGCAAATATAAATACGGGAATTGTTGAAATTGATCGTAGTACCAGTGATCATGATGATTCTAAGAATAACAAAAAAGGTAAAGAGCATTTTTATTCTTACACGGGTACACCTGCTTATGCATATAGCTATTTGCTAACATCGGTTTTATCAAATGATTATGTAGATGTTTTAGGTGATGGGCCAAGCGATGATGACCTTGGTGCGTTTACGAAAATTAACTACACCAAATGGGATGATGATTATCGTTGGAGAGCACCATATCATTCCGATTCTGCACAGTATAACCCCGGATTCTGGTGCGATGTAGATGATGATAAGGGTAACTATATCATGGGTTCGAAAGACATATGGCATATCCGCTCCATAGAAACCAAGAATTTCGTAGCAGAGTTTTATATCTCTACAAGGGACGACGCCAAAGGGGTGAGTTCTTCTATCCTGCATTCCGGAAGTACCATTGACGTGTCAGGTAAATATGCAGGCTCAAAAACCAGTAATGGCGGACAATCCTATTCGTATAAGCTGGATTCAATAAAGCTTTACAATAAACATGACCGATATATTAATGAAAATAATGCCGTACCCATCAAGACGGTAGTATTCCGCTACTCTTATAATTTATGCCAAGGTATCCCGAATACTTTTTCTTCGAGTCCTTCAACAGCAGGTAAGCTTACTCTCGAACGTATATACATCAAGCATGGTAATTCACAAAAAAGCCTTCTTAGCCCTTATGTATTTACTTACAATGGGAATAATCCCCGATATAATTTCGCATGTAAAGACCGTTGGGGAAATTACAAGCCTTCAGATCTAAGTCTTGGGAATTATGAGTTCCCTTATGTTTCACAAGACCCTGCTTTAAAGTCTGATAATGATGCCAATGCAGCATCATGGAGTCTGACAGATATTAAATTGCCGTCCGGTGGTAAGATACATGTGGACTATGAAAGTGATGATTATTCTTACGTGCAGGATAGACGTACGATGGATATGTTTAAAGTGGAAGGTTTTGGCAGTAGCTCTAATAAAGATATTAAATCTACGTTGTATGAAAGTGTTGACCAAGTGAATGAATATGTTTACTTCAAAAGAAGAATATCCAGGGAAAATACAAGCTTGTCAATTAAGCAGAACTACCTGGAGAATGCACAATATTTATATTACAGCTTCAATTTGGATATTTCTGGTACTGGGCGGCATGAGCATATTAAAGGCTATGCTTTGATAGACGATGCCGGTATCTGTCCCAATGATACTGATTACGGATGGGTAAAATTGAAAAAAGAAAAGCCAGGTAATAATAGCAATCATTTATTCCATCCTGCTACTATATATGGGTTGAATATAGGCAGAAGGTATTTGCCACATGTTATTTATCCGGGATTTAAAAATGGGAATAGTGGACCAATTCAAATCATGCAAGGGTTAAAAGCTGCTGGTAATGAATTGTTAACTATTTCAAAAAATCCTATTGTCCGTTTTGTAGAAAAGGATAAAAAAGCAAAGAATGTCAACGTAAATAAATCATGGATCAGGTTAAATACTCCCGGGCTTACCAAACAAGGAGGCGGGATAAGGGTAAAACAATTAACACTGAACGATGCTTGGAGCACATTGACCTCAAATCCAAGTAGTGCTAATTATGGGAAGGTTTACGATTATACTGTTTGGGATGCTAAATGGAACAAAAATATCAGTAGTGGTGTTGCCAGTTATGAACCGTCAATAGGCGGAGATGAAAACCCGTTTAAATTGCCTGTAAAGTATACTGAAGATGCAGGCCGCTTATTACCTGCTATCGAATTCTTCCAGGAAGAGCCTTTCGGAGAGTCATTTTTCCCGCCGCCGACAGTTGGATATAGTAAGGTGAGGGTTAGCAGTATTCATGCTAATAGCGCCCGTTCTTCACAGTCGGAAGAAGAATTTATTTTTTATACTGCTAAAGATTTTCCGATACAGGTTAATTACACAGGCAAAGATGCACCTGGGACAATTAAGAAGAAAACGCTCCGAAAAAAATACCAGGAAGAAAGAGTCATGCAGGGGTATTCTCTTTGCTTTAATGACATGCATGGTAAATTACGCAGTTCCAATGTGTACATTATTAAAACTGATGGAACAAACAGGAAGCGGGAATTAGTTTCCGGCATGACATATAACTATCAGGTAGATGCTAAAGGACAATTAAACAATGTTGTCAATGCAGTTGTGCGCGACCGTGGTTCAGATAAGAATATGAGTATCCAGTCAATTAAACTGGGAGAGGAAGTGGATTTTACGATTGACACTAGAGAAAGAGATGTAAGGTCCTACTCAAGAAACGTGGATATAAATTGTAACGTAGTATTATTTGGTTTCATCCCTATACCTATTCCTACTGCGTTTTTCCCGGATAAGGAAGAGAAAGTGATTTTCAGGTCAATGGTATCTACCAAGATTATACAGCGATATGGTATCCTGAAATCTGTTGAAAATTATGACCATGGGGCTACAACAGTTACAGAGAACCTGTTGTATGATAGTGAAACGGGAGGTGTATTGCTTACACGTACGAATAATGAATACCAGGATGGTATTTATAAATTAAGAACACCGGCATATTGGGGATATATATGTATGGGGCCTGCTTATGTCAATATCAACTATGAAGAAGAGAATGATACACTGATTTTGCAAACCCGTTCTGGTATATCAGGGTATAAACCAACATTTTATGCAGATATGCTGGTTAATCATCCGGAGCGTTTCTTTCCCGGTGATGAATTATTAATATCTTATAAAATTGGTGGAACTGATCACCAGGTAAAAGTATGGGTGAATGATAACTATCGCGCTCCCGTACAGCATCCTTTGACTTATCTTAATGCACCTTATCCAGGTGAGCGTTCGCTACCCTATGCATTGGATATTCGAGTTGTACCCAGGTATATTTTTAAGAACGGTGTTGCCCAATGGCCAGGTAATCCTTCCGCAGGTGACACGATTACAGGGGTAGCCGTAAAAGTGTTACGATCTGGGAAAAGAAATAATTTGGACAAAGATGTTCAGACAACAGAATTTGCGCAAAACCCGTATAGCACTAACATAGGCACTTTAATAGGTAATTTTAATCATTTCAGCCCTGCACCTGCTTATGCTAAAGTGATTAATTCAGTTGTTAAAAAATATTCTGATTATAGTGTAGGGCCATATTTTTCTGATTCAGCAGAAGCTATTTTACCAAACTATCCACTATCTAGCGCTAATCCTCATTATTACAAGCCGAATATTTATGCGGTAAATAAATTGGATGGCAGCGATACTTTACAAGTGTTTAATAAATTTGTTTTAGGGCATGCGGGTAATTACAGGCAAAATATTGAGGCAGTTTTCAGAGGAAAAAGAAATTATTCGAATAATTCGGCCAGGTATGACGGAACCTATAGCATTCAGAATAATAATATCTGGTCTCTAACATACAATGGTGAGAGAGCAGTTATATGGGCTACTTATGAACCTGATTGGGTTGCATCAAAAACTATTCATAAATATGACGTATTTGGTAATGCAATTGAAGAGTCAGATGCGACAGGTAAAAAATCGTCAGCTCAATATGAGTATAATAAATCACTACCTGTAGCAGTAGCTAACAATATTGACCAAGACCGTTTCTTCTTCGAAGGGTTTGAAGACTACTACAACTTAAGGCCTGACCTTATTTTTAACATGTTTGGAAGTAGCCATTATTACCATACACCATTCAGTAAGTATTTCAAATCTTCTCAAAGTACATTGACCAGATATAACCAGAAATATGTACGAACCAACCTGATTAATAATAACGATACTATTACATCTGTTGCCAGTCATACTGGCAAATATTCATTGAGGTGTTCTACAGGAAGATCATTTAATATAAAATTAAAAGGAACGAATGCTTGGTATGTTGCTCACTATGCCCATATAAGGGATTTTGGTATTGATACAAACAAAAAGTATATCATAAGCCTTTGGTTGAAACCTGCCGGCGGGACATTTGCAGACGCACAAACAGTTGCTGATAACACCCAAATGGTTCTTACTGATAATAGTATGTCTCATTTGTATCGTTTCCAATTAAAAACCCAAAGCATAGATGGTTGGTATAAAGCAGAATGTATTATTGACCCGAGAAATCTGATAAGCCAAATTCAATTAGTACTGTCAGGAGATGCATACTACGATGATATACGTTTTATTCCATTGGATGCGACGATGAAATCTTTTGTCTATGACCCGTTATCGTTTAAACTGCAAGCACTGTTAGATGAAAATAATTTTGCGACATTTTATGAATATGATCAAGAAGGCCTGCTAATAAGGACTAAGAAAGAGACGGACAGGGGTATTATGACTATAGGGGAAAATAGGCGTTCAAATTCTAAAAAATAGCTGTATGAATATGTTAAGATTATTGCTGATGCTGGTTGTATGCTTGTTCCAAATCAATGTCCTAGCTCAAGACCAGGCGATAGGTTTAATGAGAAAACTAAAGAACACCCATACTGCACAGCTTATCGGTTATGATTATAAAGTCTATTTAAAGAATACAACAGGTCGTATTGAAGACAGTTTGGGAGGGCGTTTCTATAAAGTACAAGATGATTATATTGATAGTAATGAAACATCTATTTGTATCAAGGCTTCTGGTTACTATGCAAAATTAGATTTACAGGAACGTTCGGCACTTATATTCAGTGTAGCCGCATTGGAAAGCAAGCTTGGGGGTAAGCTTGACTATAAACCGGTTATGCTGGATATATCAGATTCCATCATTTTAAAATATGGAAAGACATCTGTTCAAAGATTAGCCAACGGAGACGACCGTATCAGAGTAATGTTCAGAGACTTGCCAATTACAAGTATTACTGCCGATATAGATCCTCGTTCAAGCGAGATTATGGCCATGCAGATAGTAACTGAGGAGAAAGATAAGTATGGGGATGCATCTGGTTACAGCCGTTTGTTTATAATGCGCAATTTTACTTACAACTTTAATCGGCGGCTTGTGTCTACTGAACGTTTTTTTACGACTAGTCAGGATAAAGTAACCCTTGCTAACAAGTATGCCAAATATAAACTTAATACCATAACCAATTAAAACTGAAGTAGTATGAATAACAAAGTATTGTTAATCTGCCTCGGATTATTGATTTCCCTGTCAACTATGGGACAGGGGTTCCAGTTCTTACCTGATGAACATAGCCAGCGCCTATATAGTTATGATATTATTAATAACGGTAGCTATAAACCGGTCAATGCTTACAGTGACTCATTGCCTTTGAATAAAGACAATGAATACGACCAGTTGGTAATAAACCCTACCTTGACGGCTTTTTCTATCAAGAGTATTCAGGATTACGTCCTAGTAGGGGTGAATCACGATACAAAAGTTGCTGAGGCTGCCTATTCTTATGATGTTACATTAATACTATGGTGCTTTAATTATACGGCACCTACCATGCCGGATCAAAAAATTATCAAGTTAAATATAACGTATGACCCGGATTCTGGAAAATCCTACGTTGACACAAGGGTATTTAAGTTTTCAGGCTATCATAAAGTTATAGTTGAAGTTTCAGATATTACAGATACTGGTACACATGCTACGATTCTGCGGACACAATTACCTAAGAACTTTTACATCATGTCAACTATATCCGTGGAACGATATGATCGGGACGCCTTTTCACTTTATCCCGCATCTACGGCAATTAACAGCGGTAAGACGCTGCATGTAAATTGGGTGCCTTCTAAGTCAACCTATTCCGGTTGTGCAAGCAGCCCTACTCCATATGATCTTAAGCCTGTTGAATATGAACTGGAGTGGCAATATATAGATGATTATACTTACAATATTTATGGCAGTAGTTCTGGAACTCCCGGGTATGCATTTACAAGCAGTAGTACTATTGATTATGATTTTCGCAGAAACAGTACGCGGGTCAGGGTCAGGAATACGAGCTATGATATACCATTGATTTACGAACATGGGGCTATAGTCTTTCGGGTACGTGCAATACGCCCTGAATATTCCCCGGATTATAAACTAATTTTATATGGAGCATGGAACCTGCCGGATCAGGGTACTGTCGCAGCAAATGAAAGTTGTAAGGCTTTTCTGATTACTAATCCACATATTTCAGATAGTTTGAACTGGCAATATTCCATCAACTTTTCCGAAGAAGGCAAATATAAACATGTGATTAATTATTTCGACGGGTCTTTAAGAAACCGTCAGACTCAGACAAAAATAAACTCGGATAATGATTATGTTATTGGTATAGATAAGACTTATGATTATGAAGGCAGGGCTTCCATACAGACATTACCTACACCTTTTCAACAGCAATACCTTGGATACAGGACTGATATGAGCCTTCATATTACGACTACTAATCCATACACAGCTGCTGACTTTGATATACTGGGATGTTCAAACCCGGACTCTATTTCACCTCTTTCAAATAGTTCCCTCGCTAAACGTTACTATTCCTCTTTAAACCCGGATAAATCAGGTATGCAGAAATTCGTCCCTGATGCTAAAGGCTATCCTTTCACACAAACTATCTATTCACCTGACAATCAGTTGTTATGGCAAAGTGGTGCAGGATACGACCATCAGTTATGGACGAACCATGGAACAAGGTACGAATATATGCGTGCGACTCAACATGAATTGAATGCATTGTTTGGCAGTCAGGCAGGTCATTTCCAGTATTACCCCAAAACAGTGATAACAGACCCGAACGGCCAATCCAGCTATACGATCCAAAACCATCGTGGCCAAACAGTTGCCACAGGTCTAATTGGAATGATAGATACCACTATCATACCGATAGATGTATTACCTGAATCTGATACAGGAAGTAAGGAATGTTTCAATATTCTGGCAGGCACTACGCAGCATAAATTCAATTATGGCACAACTGTGGAAAATAATTTTTATGCAGAAAAAAACGGCTATCATAGCCTCCAATATAAAATTCGGGTACCTGCCTTTCCTGTTGCTTGCTCGACAAAATTACTAACGGCTAAAGCCTATTATTCCTATGAAGCAAGTAACGATTGCGGTGCTGAAGTGATTCCTGCACAAACAGGTGTTTTGGGTGATTATTCTGTATATACAGCAACTTCATCAGCACCGACATCTACTTATTTATCATCAACAGCAACAGATTACTGGTTGGTAAAAGGTAAATATGCAGCAAACAAAATACTCAACTTTTCTTGGCCGGAAATAAATAGCCAAGTAAAGAGCTTTGTGAAAGACTATGAGAACAATACAACTAACTGTTATCATGATGTCAAGTATTTTATCCGTGATGCAGTAGAAACTACCCAGTTCCCTTGCGTAGATAGTAATGAGTATTTAGACCCTTGCCAGAAACTAAAGAAAAAAATGATGGCGGAATTATGGCCTGGTGCAAAGTATGGGCAATACGATAAAGATAGTAATGGCAATTTCGATACATGCTCAACTGATAATTCCATTTTTACTGTGGTATTCAAATTCGATACCTGCTACAGCTCTATCATTACCTTAGTATGCGATACGATAATACTCAAAAGGTATCAATCTACATGCATCGGTGGACGTATGCCGTATTCTGTAACCAAGAACGGACATACTTATAATGATATAGTAAACGCGCCTGTAGATACATTTATTTACTATTTCAATGATGAAATTGCAGCCGCATTACTTCCTTTGCACCCAGAATTTTGCAAGCTGAATTTTTGTGATGATTTTGAATATTCCGAAAAAATAAAGAATATAGAAACTTTCCAGCAAGCACAGGCCATTAATAGGTTTCTGCTGGATAGTATTTGGGCTAACGACCCGGCAATTACGCATTCATTTACGCCTTTAGGAGAAGAATTGAAATGGTTCAGTAGTATTAACAAACGGTTGGATTCTCTCGCTATTGAACATGCCTATTCAAATGCAGGAATACAGAATGAAGCGTCGCATGTTGCTAAGTATGTATACAAAGACCAGATACAAAATTTTGTGTTTATAGACTCTACTGTAAAACAAAAATATTTTGACCTTCTAAAAGCTTATTATATTGGTAACAGGGGTTATCTGCTAAAGAGATTAGTAGACAGCCTTAACAATGATACTACTTTTGTATGCGGCCCATGTAATGGTAAAGAACCCGTTGACGGTTTCACGCCACACATTTGGCTTAATAGCAGAATGACATTGATACACCCTTCTGTATTCAGCTTGGATACAATAGTATATGTGCCGACCGGAGAAGATATACCGCAATGGATACAAGATATTTACGACGATGCTGATGACCCTAATTCGAACCACTCATCCATGAATCCGGCACCTTCTCAGATTCAGGATTCCATAAATGTTAAGAAAGTTCGGATGGCGGCATCCCAGATAGATTATATTATGCAAAAGCTGGCAAACTGCACTACATCAAGTACTGTATTAGCCACTATAAGGTCTAATCTGGAAACCCATGTCAGCACGTATGGTGGTGTTGAATCGTTGACACCACAAGCAGTTGCCACTGCAATAACCACAGGTACTGGATTATCCTTGAGTGATTTGTGCCATCCTTTTCTGGCTGAATTAAACACTTATGATCATTCTTCGGAAATAGATTATCCCTACAACTGCGGCAAACCTGAGTTATATGATGGGTTGAAGCAATTTTTAAATCGTTCTGATATTATCACTTTGATGAAAACGGCTACACTAACCGGTAGCAGTGCAACCTCTTTCGCATTAAGCGGAAACAGTAACACCTACGAAGGAAAGATAGCCGGTTACTTATCTATATCAAATACGGCAACAATTAATGCTAAGAGCATTTTGGACACCTTGAAATATGTAGACCCCGCTAATAGCAGTAATATAATTGTTGTAAAAATAATACAGATAAAAGTGTATACATCTGGTGCAGACACATTCAGGCTATACCTGAAACGAAAACTAAGTACAGCTGGATACCTTGATACCGTAAGCGGTGGAATTAATACGGATACTGTATTCTGTTTGAACGATGACAGAGACCTTAATTACATGGGATATATAGCCAGGAATACGGCGGTGGCTGATTTGACACTTAATAGTGACAATTTCCGAACAAGGTATCTTGTATGGAGCAACGGTATTTACCTCATGTCATTACCCGCAGAAGGTGATCTGCTTCACTGCCTGACTTGTAAGGATATTAAAAAAGCCATTGATAGTTTCCAGTCGGAGAAATCTGTATACTATTATGATGATGCCTACAACCACCCTTTGTTTACATCCACGCTCATGAATTACCTGAATTATAAATTAGGTAAAAAGTATACTTACTATGATTATATCGATTTAATGAGAGGTTGTGCGTTGTCTGATTTGCTGACCCTAAACAGACATTATGCCACTATGAAAATCGTAACTTCTTCTTCTGATGCTGCAACGTTCATTAATAATGTTAAGAGTTTTACCGGCAGGGATGTGATTGATACGAGAATCCAATACACGACTAGTGGCAATAATGTATTTGGAATAGATTTGAACGGGGTGCCTGATGATTCAATATACATTTACAGGGAACACATCAAAGGGTTGGTGTCATCATCAAATTACACGTATTTACCAAATAATGCATTAATTGTACTGGATAAAACAAGTTGTTCCCCATCGACTTCACTGTCCACCTACATGTCGCCTTACTCAACAACTGCCTGTAGCGTCTATTATAATGGAACGGCACAGGCATACAATCTATACGAATATACAGGCAGCTATTCGACTGCAAAACAGCACGCAGATATGCTTGCTGGTGTAAGGCAATACACCGAGCAATGCACAGGTTCATTTGTAATTGCAAATGCTGAATTATTGCGTAGTGCTGATTACAACACTACCGATAAACAGGATTACCTGACATACATCTATGGTTTATCCAATACATCAAGAAATGAAATAGCTGACTCTATAAGCGGATATAATCTCAAGCAACGTATAAGCGGGTATAGCGGAAATACTGTTGCCTATGCTGACCCGTATTGTTCTAAAGAAAAACGAAACCTATATATATATGCCGGCAATCAAACCAACCATGCGGGATATAAGCTATTGGTTGACACTATCCTGAATGGGGTGAAAAGTACATTTGGCAGCAACAAGCTTTTCCCTGCTGAAGGTTTCAATAATATGACTACTACAGGAAGTCTTACAGGGCTCATGATATACCATAAAGCTAATAAGTATGTATGGTATCGGTATTTTAATGGCGTTAATACCCTTCGTAATGTACACATTGCACCACCAATGTATCCTTTTTATGGTATTGAAACACTTATAATGGATTCTGTGAAGATTGGCCCGGGCGCTGACAGCATTTATACATTTACTGTATATATGCACTATGCATCACTGTCTAGCCAAGTGGTTGAATGTAAGGGCTATACTGATTTCCCATTAGGCTATGGCAGAAAGGTAGCTAATGTTGTATTAGGTAATAAACCTGGATTAAATTATTGCTTAGATAGCTTGGATTGCGAATATAGCTTGTTGCAAGATGCTATTTATGCAGGTAAAATCAGGTATCAACAGTATTTTGATTCCACGACCACCGACATCACAAATAGTATGGTACAATACCTGGCTGACAGTACCTCCGATTCATTGTATCTATGTTCACAGGCGCAGAAAAACCAAATGACGTTGTATTATTATGACCTCGCTGGTAATTTAATGAGAACAGTTCCGCCAGCCGGTGTATTTAGAGGTTATCCTGACGGTCATTGGAAAGACTCAAAGTATAAATACGGATCACTAAATGAATTATATTTTCAACATACACCGGATGGTGGAAACACGGAATATTTTACAGATGTAGTAGGCAGGGTTGCGTTTTCTCAAAATAGCAAGCAGCGGCCTGATAGTAACTACAGTTATACACTACATGATAAATTGGGGCGCGTGATTGAGACAGGGCGCGTGAAACTTAACTGTTCAGGCCAATGTGATTTTGTAACCAATGCGCATAAGTATGTTGTAGATACCTTGACAAGTTATATAAGACATTTGGACAGGTACGAAGTTGTGCAGACATTTTATGATACGGCAACAATTAACCTAGCAGGGGTATCAGGGTATAAGCTAAGTGAGCAAGAAAACCTATTTAACAGGGTGTCTGCTATACTATACTATGAGTCGAAAAGTAATGACCATAATGCTACTAGTATTCCGGCACCTTTCTTCGGCACTTATTATAGTTATGACATGGTTGGTAATGTTAAGACCATAACGTATGAATGTATGGCACTTGACCATCTAAGGCAGAAATTCAAGAGGGTAGATTACGATTTCGACCAGATCAGCGGTAAAGTAAATATGTTCAGCTATAACAGGGGTATGCCAGACCAACTGTTCCATAAATATAAATACGATGCAGATAACAGGATCATTGAGGTAAAAACAAGTAAGGATGGTGTTATATGGAACAGGGATGCTGCCTATGAGTATTACAAGCATGGGCCGCTTGCAAGTACTAAAATTGGAGACGCGCAGCTACAGAGCATTGAATATGCATATACGATCCAGGGGTGGTTGAAAGCAATAAACGGAGATATACTGAAGCCTGATAAAGATATGGGGCAAAATGGTAAACCTGGAGACATGACCTACGCGAGGGACGTTATGGCAATGGCTTTGAATTATTTCCAAAATGATTATGCACCAATTGACAATACTGTAATGGTAACAAACCTACCCGAGCATAACAAGAGCTTGTTTAATGGTAATATAGCTAGACAAACAATGTCACTTAATACATTCGGAAGCCTCCAACGTACTTACCGTTACGATCAGGTACAGCGATTGAAGCTGGCAACTTATGCACCCGTTGATGAAGACAACATGACTGTTGCAAGCCCGTCTGATATTTATAAGAATGCTTATGAGTATGATGCAGATGGTAATATCCTG
Organism: uncultured Chitinophagaceae bacterium; assembly: GCA_937919945.1. GTDB lineage: Bacteria > Bacteroidota > Bacteroidia > Chitinophagales > Chitinophagaceae > Polluticoccus. Next base: position 42,038 of record CALESY010000130.1, read on the forward strand.
ACATTGAACAGGTTTGATGAGAATGGGGATATTATGGATAGTTTGTTTTATACCTATCCTTACCAGGGCAATAACATGCTGCTAAATGTAGAAGAACAATTGACTGCCCCTACAGCCGTTGTACATGATATTGAACGCGTAACACCGCCTAGTAACGGCATCAATTATGAATATGATAGTATTGGCAATATGACACATGATTTAGCCAGCAATCAATTTGTAGATTGGAACTTATATGGCAAAGTGAGTCTGATAACGGATACAGCACTGAATGAAGCTGTAGGATACGATTATGACGGATTGGGTAATAGGGTAAGAAAAGATGTGGGGATAAAGATAGATAGTACCAACGAACAGCATTATGGTGAATACTATGTAAATGATGCAAATGGCAATACGCTTGCTACATACGCATTCAAGAGCAGGTATGACCCTGTAGCACTTATTAAAGCTGCTAATGATGGCCTGCATACCAATTCAGCTTTTATTCCATTTATTATGAGTAAAGTTTATCCCTATGCAGATTTTGGTAACCAGTTTGCTTACCTGAGTATAAATAAAGAACCAACATGGGCTGCGGGGCTAACATCCCAACCGCTTATGTTTTACATTCAGCACAGTGTATCAATATTTGAGAGGCTCATGCATAACGAGGTGGACTATTTAGACGATGTACAGAGTTATGACATTATAAACCCTCCTCTTGATGTAATGGCTAATGGAATGGTAGGTGCCGGTAGCGATGGTGCAAACCTTATTACAGAAATACTGGATTTTCAGACTGAAGCAGAATTGATGCTGGCATATTTTGACCAGAGGTATACTTTGGCTCATCAGGTTTGGAATGCTTTGAGCGTAACCCATACTATGGGAAATTATTCTGCAAATGCCAGTGCTATGTGGACGTATATTACAGGGAATGGTAAGGCTAATGTGCTAACAGAAATGATGAATGTTATTAACCAAGACATCATGAATGGCGGCATGGAATCCAAACCATTCTATGAAGATGTATTTTTTGATAACAGTATATTCAAATCTACGAATCTTAGAAGCACATCTACACCATTCACGGACTTTGAGACAGTGCTTGCAGACATACTGTATCTTCATGCAAATAATAATTTCCTGCACATGGCTATAAATACATGGTCTGGTGCAAGCACATGGTTATCTTCCAATACTACTTTCCATGAGCGCATGTATACTTATTTTACGTTTGCCCCGGCATGGACTATGAATGATGCTATAACCAATACTACTTATGGTACTGATATAATAGACAGGGCAATAGCATATACTAATAAATTAAGTGCCTTGGCATACATACGCTGGCTGAAGGCAGACCCTATACTTGGGCCATTGACGAATATTGGTCAATTCTCAGGTGTTGCTGAAGATACATTGAGCCTGGCCGAGCACCATATATATGGCAGTAGTAAACTTGCAGTTCAATACTATAACACAGCTCATGATAGCCTAGTTAATACTTATAATGTAGTAAATACTGTAACCCCTCTTACAAAACTGGAATTACAAACACCTTGGTATAGCGAAGCTTATGGCGATATCATTAAAGGAGATACAACTGAGCCATGGGGTAATGGGCATACAGATACATTTACAGTAAATCGCAGATTAGCACTACGTTGGTATCATATTACTGATCACTCGAGTAATATAGTGGCAGTAATTAAAGACCGTAAAAGCGGGAATAAGGTGGTGCCTACAGATGATACATTTAACTATTGGCAACCCAACCTTGCAGACCTTGCAGATTATTACCCATTTGGTATGAAGATGCCTAGTAGGTTGATAGTAGGCGACAGTAATAACTACGGCTATAATGGGCAGCGTGGAGAACAGGATATCTACAGATCTATAAACCCCGACTTAGGAAAGTATGATGTACACGCAACTGCTAAATTTTGGGAGTATAATAATAGGATAGCAAGAAGATGGAATTTAGACCCCAAACCAATTATTGGGACAAGTTATTATTCTGTTTTTAATAATAATTCCATACTGTATAAGGATGTATTAGGTGATAGTAGCGTTTTTGACAATAAGGGCAATAAGCTTCATTATGATAAAAATGATAAAGATCTACGTGTATTTATGAAAGATGGGGATAATTTGACTCTTATTGGAGAATTAGGGAAAAGCTTAAATGTTAATAAAATCTTAGGAAACGTCATAAAAGACCATCATAATGAAACATCAACTATGACACCAGTCGATTGGTTTAATAAAGTTAAACAAAATGGAGAGTGGGATTTAAAAAATAATCAACAGACCATTTTTGGTGTTACTTGGCACTATGATGTTGATGTCAATTCTTCAAAGCCCCATACTAAATTTATTTATAAAGATTTTAGTTTAAATGGAAACTTCAATGCCGCAGATATAGGCAATTATCATGCTGGATATATGGGTACGTTGATTAATATTCCTGATAAAATGCAAATGCTTGGAGCTGGTGTTGTAGAAGCATTAAAGAATAGCACATTTACCAGTGATTTATTTAAAGGGGCATTTTTTAAAGCTCCTTATGGTGACAGGAAAATTGACTATTATTGGAATAATAGAGGTATGCGAGACTCAAAACCGCTGCAAGGAACTTGTATTGGAGATATAAACGATTTAAAATGATAAAATACGTTTTAGTAGCTATTTTATTTGTTTCTGGGTGCTCTCCAGATAAGCATAGCAAAAAAAAGCATGTCAGTACAATTAATATATGTCTAGGTGTATTCCTCGAGAGCTATTCTGTTTATGGAAGTGGTGCATTTGGTGGCGATTTGTATTCTTACTATTTAACAGATAGTAGTAATTTTCGAATTTACATTGACACCTATGACACATACTCAGAAGGTATTTCTGCTGGATGTAGTGGTGATACAGTCTATGTTTTAAAGTATGTTGATAAAGAAACAAAACCCAAAATTTCATATAGGAAAACATATAGTAAAAGTGAGCTGATAAAGAAAAATATCAAGCAATAATTTCAAGAGTATTAGGCGTTCTAATGAGAAAAGTAATAAGATTATTGTCCGTTATTTTACTTTGTTCTTGTAGCTATGATAAGACAGACTTGGTTAACATAAATAAGGTTGATACAACGGATAAAAAAATATCTAACATTGATAGTAGAATAATTGATATGGTAAATTTTTATTGCAAAAAATATGATACAGCCATCATTATTTATACCCTTGGATGTTGGATTAATGATTGTTCTCCCAAGGGATATACATATTATGTAGATAATTCTAGCTCACATTTAATAGCATTTAATCTCAAAAAAATGTATCAATCATTGCCATATAATGATAGCGTCACGGAAATAGGAAAATTATTAGTTTTTCATGATTTATATATTGATAAGGCTTTATCAAAAAGCTTTAATTATTCATTATCTGAATTGGTGAATAATAGAATTCCTGTAGAAGGACGAATAGCAATGAGTCATGATGATACAGTCTATATTTGGTACAAACAAAACAATAATATCAAATCAGCAATTACGTTAATATCAACTATGTTTCATAATAATTTATCTCAACATTTCAATTTTTCAACAGCTTTTTCTAAAGCGGATTCTATGGCGGTCGAATTATTTGATAATAATGATACATTGAAATAAAAGAAGCGTATAAAGATGCATTCGTTAATAGTGAAACGTTATAAATAATAATTGCTTATTAAAGTTTATTACAATGGGGGCAAAATATATTCTTTCATTTTCATTTTGTGCATTAGCGAACCTTAACACCATAGCTAAGCAATTTGAATTATCTACACAGCCTATTTTTTTTATCGAAAATAAAGGCCAAATAATTGACCAAAACAACAACCTGCGGCATGATATACAGTTTAAACTTGAAGCACCGGGAATTAACATTTTTATTGGTAATGGTCAAATGCATTATCAATGGTACAAAGTTGAGGAGCAGTCACCTGACTTAAGCATCATTGATAAAAGATCGGAAACAATACAATTGAACAGCTACAGAATGGATGTTGAGTTATTGAATGCTAATCCTAATGCTGAATTTATTATTGAAGAAAAAACGGAATATTATGAGAACTACTTGTTGGGTAATAAAAGTATATTTAACGTTGGTAGTTTTCGAAAAGCAATTTATAAAAATATCTACCCCAATATTGATTGGATAGTCTATCTTAAAAACGATGAATTGAAATACGATTTTATTGTTCATGCCGGGGGGGATGTAAAAAAAATTCAACTTAAATATTCAGGTGCTACAAGCATAAACTTGGAGAATGGAAGATTATTTGTTAAGACACCTTTGGGTAATATTATTGAACAAGCTCCATATAGTTTTATAAATGAAGATAACAAACCTGTGCAGTCAGGATTTGTATTAAACCGTAACATTCTTAGTTTTCAGGTCGCACAGCATAAAGGTACGTTGGTAATTGACCCTGGCATTGCATGGGCCACTTATTACGGTGGTACTAAACTGGACTACGCTTATAGTATTGCTGCTGATAATATAGGGAACAGTTTCTTTATTGGTCGCACAAATAGTACTAGCAATGTCGTTACAACCGGGGTGTACCAAACTATTTTATTAGGAAATACCAATAACGGGTTACTAGCGAAAATAAATGCCTCAGGGAATAAGGTATGGGGAACTTATATAGGTTCAGGGAATACGGACTTTTATGGTATAACATGCGATAGTAAAGGGAATATATATATAACAGGGTGGGGAAATGGAATAACTGCTACAACGGGTAGTCATCAGCCGTCACCAGCAAGCAGTATGGAGGATGCCATTTTAATGAAATTCAATCCTACAGGTAACCTTATATGGGCTACTTATTATGGTGGTTTAGCACAGGATTTTGGTTGGAATGTTTCGTGTGATTATTTTGATAATGTATACTTATGTGGTGCAACGCTTTCCAATACTGGTATCTCGACATCTGGTGGATATCAAACAACTCATAATGGTGATCAGGATGGCTTTATTGCAAAATTTGACCCGTTAGGCAAGCGTATATGGGGAACATATTTTGGTAGTACAGGAGGGGACAGATTTTTCAATATTAGAATTGATAAGAGAGGAAATATATACGCAGTTGGAGTTACCGGAAGTCAATCCGGAATAGCAACAAGCGGCGCTCATAAAACGGTCACAAGTAGTGCTGACGGTATGATTGTTAAATTTGACTCAACTTGTAATTTGCAATGGGCGACATATTACGGGGAGGGTAGCATTGGTGGGCTAGGTTTAGATGATTCAGGCAATGTGTATGTTTCAGGGCCTACGTATGCTACAACTGGGATTGCAACGCCTGGGGCGTATCAATCTGCTAATGCTAATGTAGGATATGCTGATGCTTTTATTGCCAAGTTTAATAGTTTGGGGGTAAGGCAATGGGGTAGCTATTTTGGGGGGACATCAGATGAAAAAGGATGTGCATTGACTGTATCTCCTTCGGGTAATGCTTTTATTGCCGGCATGACTAGAAGCCCGAATGGGATTGCAAGCCCTAATGCCTTGCAGTCGTCATTGAGAGGGTCTGCCGATGCTTTTGTTGCTGCTTTTTCTCCCTTTGGCTCTTTATTTTATAGCAGTTATTTTGGTGGTAATGATGCAGAGACTGCTGAATACTACTCAACGTCATATTCCTACAATGGCAGGTTATATATTGGGGGTTATACAATTAGTACAACAGGGTTATCTTCCGGCGGAGTAATACAGTCCAGCCATAATGGTGGCGGATATGATGCCTATGTTGCTTGTATGGCTCTGGATACAGTGGTATATATTGAATCGCCATTTAAAGATACTCTCTTCTGCCCTAATGATACTTTTAAAGTAAAGTGTCTAGTATCGAATAAATTTAAATCAGGTAATACGTTCAGTGTCCAGCTATCTGATTCAACTGGCAGTTTTCAAACACCTTTAATAATAGGAACGAAAGTAGCAGATAGTGCAGACAGTGTGGTATGTATTATACCCAGTAGTATATTGCTAGGTGCAAAATATCGTATACGTGTTATTGCGAACAACCCGAATTGCATTTCTTTTGATAATGGAATAAATATTACAATAAAAGGATTTACATATCCGTCTGTTACTATTACTGCTACACCTGATACTATAATTAAGGCTGGTACAAAAATTGATTTTAAGGTCCATTTTCTGAATGCAGGCAATAAGCCTTCATTTCAATGGCAGTTAAATGGAACTGATATCCCATTAGCTATTGATAGTTTATGGAGCAGTAATACTTTATCTGATAATGACAAAGTAAGCTGTATTGTTACTATTAGTGATAAATGTGCAGTGCCAAAAAATCCCACTAGTAATATTATAACTGTGCATGTTGATACAAATACCGTTGTGGATAATATCCTAACAGAAGATAATGATGTTGTTATTTTTCCAAATCCGTCGAATGGTAATTTTGTAATCAGTAATCTTCGAGGGAACGGCATTATAATTATTCGTAATCCTCTCGGACAGATAATAACCAAGCTTAATTACAACGCTGACAATAATGGGAAGAAAGAAGTACAACTTGATAATTTATCGTCAGGAATATTTATGGTTTCAGTGCTTAGATACGATAAAAGTGTATATACATGTAGGCTATTGAGTATCAAAAAATAGCTACTCAATCAGCATAGATAGGAAAGTAACTTGTATGTCAATCTACGCATGGACTGCTGTTGTGGTTAATGATGTTGGTAAGCGTGCCCGCTTTAATATTCTATTTCTTCAAGAGAAGTAGTAAAATCCTTACGATGAAAAGTGTAAAACCTACCTTTGAATTTTACATATTCACAACACAGGTGTATTTCGCCATTTGACTCCCGCCGTTCACTGATGCGCGGAAAATATTTTGAGGATGGGTAATCAGATGATTTATACCCCATCCTTTTCAGCACTTCACTCACATAGCTTTTGTTATTTTGCTGTTTTATCAGTACTGCCATGTCGGTTAGTGGCATAGTTATAACATGTTCTCCGCTTGATTCAAATAATTCAGTAAGTGCAATCTCAATTTGTTTTTCTACTGTTATCTTGCTATGTGCTACAATTGATTGCAGTGCCTCTGTTATCAAGAGACGGCTTTCAAACCAATGTCGTTCTTTTTCGGGTGCTTTGATTTGGCGGGCGTTCAGGTAATGTAAGAAATTAGGAATTTCATCTACCATTTTACGCAGCAGTTTTACGTCAAGCGTTTCTTCAGATAATGTAGGGACACGAATGACCCAAAACCGAATTTCGTGTTTGTCAATACGAATAAAATCTTCCTCTCTGTTAGAGATAAGTATAAATTTGGCAAAAGTGGGTATGCTTTTCTGGTCTTTACCTTTACTGTTCCAAATCGCTGATTTGGCTGTTGATAATGCTTTTAATCTTTCTACCACTACTTCCTGGTCAACCTTGGTCTCATCCACCATTACAATGAGCTTACTTATCCAATGAGCGTTAAACTCACTTTTTAAGTCAGCATTTCCAACTATAGCCATATTTTCCTTGTATAGTTCCTTCAGCCAATCCCCGAAAGTTGTCTTGCCTGTTTGTCGTTCTTTGCTGATTAAACAAAGTATAGGAAGTACCTGCTGTGGCTTCTGATATAATAATTGTAAATAATCAAGCCCTAACTCCCAACGTTCAATAGCACTATCAGCATCATTTTTATCCAATTGGATTTGCTCTGTACCAAAAATATGCTTGATAAACCCCAATGTATGGGGACAAGCTGTGTCTGCTTCATCCTGTTGCCAGTCAAAAGGATGATAAAGGTTATAGCAATTATGAATAACCTGCTGATAATGCGTATGGCTCGGGACATTACAAAATGAAGTGTATTTACGTATATGCTCAAAGATTTCTTTACCGTTATCTTCCAATATGGTTTTGCGTTCCCTTCGTTCAAAGGTTTTTATTATCGTATTCCACTGGTCAGGTATTTCTACATATTGGTAATACGTATCGCCTACCCTGAAATAATTGGATGCACTTTTAGGCGTTACAATAACACATTTTTGCGAGCTATGGTCATATTGGTAGGTGGTGCCAAAGAATTTGAAACGCGTTTCTTTAAGTTCTGTGCGTTGTTCTAAATGAAAATGATAAAAATCGTCTACACTATCCAGCATAAAATACTGGTATACCAATCGCGTAGAACGAGTAATTTCAATTTTTGTCAGGTAGATACCATTGAATATACCTGCTTTTTGTACCCTGAAATCATTAAACTCCTTAACCACTTCTTGCTGTTCGGTACTACTAAGAGAACAAAGTAAATCATCAATGCCTTTAGGGCTTCCTGTAAGTTCTGAAGAATTTATATGTGCAAAATACAATCGTATACCTTCTTTACTCATCAGGTCATGAAAAGACTCTACGCTCTTATAAAAAGTATAAGGTCTTACAGAGAGGTCAATCTGTCCGCTAATTTCCTTGGATGTAATATTGCGACAGTCGCCGTCGTGCAGCCATACTAATCTCTGTACCTGGCATCTCTTGACTAGCTGAATAATATCCTCATGCATGAACCCATCCTTGTCTCTGAGGCAAGTGATAGATGGTAACCCGATGCAGCAAATGCCATGCATGGTCGCTTTATAAGCCTTAAAATGCCCTTCTGTCAGATACAGCGTATCAATCTGTTCACCTGACTCAAAGCAATCCAGTAACTGTGGAGGGAAAAATGGAAGTGTCTTCTGTCCTTTAGGGATGTCATATTTTTGAACTGACTTATCTTTCCTCGTTTTAGGATGTAATAACCTGGTCTGGCGGTACTCCCTTGTTTTCTGTTTACCCTCTAAGGTGCGGAACCACTGTACTTCTCTTTTGATTGAATATAGTAATATACCAATGCCCTTATCATTTGCCTCGAATATGCGGTATTTCTTCTTTGTATTGGGTAGGCCATGGTATGCTGTATTGGTAAAACTATCCGTATACAAATCAATCTCAAGCATTTCGTTACTAATGCCAAGTGCTTTCATTCGCTTTTCAAAGAAATGCTGAGTATCTGTTATCTGGCTATTAACCATCATTGTGCGCAAGTGTACCGCATTCGATAAGATGTTATCGTTGCTTGATAAAATGATTAGGAGTTAAGACCTATTGCAGGATGACAATATTCCCTTTGCTTATTTCATATCTAACGGATAGCCTGTTAAGGATACCAGTGATGGAAGGCATCAACTGTGCTTCTAAATGGCTGACATTTGAATTTAAACTGGTTAGTTCCATGCCGAATGAAATCATACGTACTTTGCAGGCATAGCATTGGCATGTAAGGTATTGCTCTTCCAAGGCCAGGTATAGTTCCTCGTACCTTGGTTGCAGTGCGGAAAGGGAATGGTATAATTCCAGCACTTGCTCCATATTGGAATTCATTATTTCTTAATTGTAGGGTATTCAAAATCGGTAATGTCTTTGTTCAATATCTTACATATAGCTTCGACTGTTTCACGACGGACATAGCTGGTGTCATCTTGTTTCATATACATGATGCGTCTAATTGTGTACCTGCTCTGTCCACTTTCTTTAACTAACTTGTTTATTGTCAATCGTTTACTTTGTGTGCTATAGGTAGACAGCCACTCTTTGAGTTTATACCGGTAGGTTTTATTAAGTTCCATTTTGTATTTATATTCCTTATTATGCCCAATTTCCTATCTATTGTATGCTAATCCTTGCTTATTTGTCTAAAATATTGTACATTTGATAACGTTTAAGTAATGCAAAAGTAATAAAAAGGCATAATAAACCATGAAAAGATATTTATTAAACGCTGTACCACAGTCATATATTCAATGAAGGTTTTCGATTTAAAGAAATTCAGGGGCGGTACGGGGCTTAATCAAGAAGCATTTGCCAAACGTATTCAGCGTTCACAAACTACAGTCTGTCGCATAGAAAAAGGAGAGAAAGCGATTAGTGATAAATTTTTAGATGCTATCAGTAAAGGTTTTTCCATTGATTTAGAAATATATAAAAGTTATAACCAATCGGCTCAGGATGCGAGTAATCATTCAGGGAAAATAACAGATAGTCAATTCGCCAGCAATTATTTGTATCACAAGCATGATATAAGTGATTTAGAACAACGATATATTTTACTATTAGAAGAAAAAAAGAGAATCGAAAACGAACACCATGAGCTTTACAAAAAAATGCAATCACTCGAGCCTGCTTTAGTAGCAGAAAATAATGAGCTACTTAAAAAACTGACATCTCAAAATGAGTTGATCCTGACATTACTTAACGGGAAAGACTAATGGATAGAGCATATAGGTCTTTTATGAAAACACAACATATCAGACATTGATATAAAAAGCCCTTTTTCTACTCTTGTGCTACAGATTAGTTTTTACCCCAGTTTAATTGGAGTTGGTCTTTGTATTGGCATATCTTATTACTTTCATTCTTTTCATAAGATAGTAAATTTGCTCATTAAGTATATGATTTAATAGAGTATTCTATTTATATAAAATACATGAATAGTAATATCTGCAAGTTCGTTTGGACCAGCAGTTAGAATTTCACCAATAGTATCCAGCAAATTTAAGCGTAACTAGGTTAACGTCACAGAAAATACATGAATTATAATTTAGTTTTGTTAATGCCAATATCTCTACAGACATTGTTGTATTAGCATATCCTCTGGCTATTTGAATGTTTAAATGATTTGGTGTTTCCAGCGTATTGAAAATGTTAGCAAAGTGCTAGGACATCGGAGTATAAAGATTACTCAACACTTTGCGAAGATTATTGATAAAAAGGCCAATGAAGGCTCGTTATCGTTACAAACTAGGTTAAATAAAATCTAATCTTCTCTTCTTTATTTTTTAATTGATTATTAATTAGTTGCAAGAATTTAACATATTATTTTTATTTTTTGGTGGACAAAATGAAATTAATATGTACATTTGTCAACAGAACGAAATAACTATATGAACAATAATGATCAAAATGTATTTGGTGCGAGATTAAAACTTGCTCGGAAAATGGCAGGAATGTCATTGCAAGATTTATCAGATGCTTTGGTCAATAAAGTAACCAAACAAGCTCTAAATAAGTATGAGCAAGGTTTAATGAACCCTACTGTTGACGTGCTATTATCAATTGCTAAAGCACTAAACGTTAAGCCTGACTATTTTCTGAAGAAAAAAAGTTTGGAGCTAGGCAAAGTGTTATTTCGTAAAAGGACTACCCTATCTAAAAAAGATGAAGAGGCAATTATTGAAAAAGTCAGAGACTATGTAGAAAGATATCAGGAACTAGAACATATATTAAGTGTCGAAATAGCTTTTGAAAATCCATTAGATAAGTTTCCGATTAACGCAAAGAGCGATATTGAAAGTGCTGCAAAAAAACTTCGTACTGATTGGAATTTGGGTAGCACCCCAATACAGAATTTAGTTGAGATGTTGGAATTAAAAGGAATAAAAGTGCTATTAATGGATGAAGTCGATGCAATTGATGGCTTGGCTGTTTTTACTTCCAGTGGAACTCCGATAGTGGTTGTAAACAAAAATGGTAAATCGCTTGAGCGCATCAGGTTTACTATAGTTCATGAATTAGCTCACTTATTATTGGACTTATCAGTATTGGGAGAAGACAACAAATTAATAGAAGAATGGTGCCACTTTTTTGCTAGTAATTTTCTTCTTCCAAGTGAAATGTTAGTCAAAATGATTGGAAATGGGAAAAGAAGCTATATCGCGATAAGTGAGTTAATAACAATCAAGGAATATTTTGGCATTTCAATTCGTGCAATAGTTCATCGCCTCAAAACGCTTGAAATAATAACTGATAACTATTATCAACGGTGGATAATTTATATGAGTAAAACTTATGGCCAAAAAGATGAGCCGGGCGGGTATATAGGAGAAGAAAAGTCGCGGGGCTTTGATCAGCTTATTGCACGGGCTTTAGCAGAAGGTATAATAAGCCTTAGCAAAGCAGCAAATTTATGCAATACTAATATTGATAACTTAAGAAATCATTTTATTAGTGTTGGATAAAGGTGCTATTGTAATTAAGGATGCGTGTATCCTGTTTGATTTAATTGACTTAGAAATACTAAGTGAATTTTACAAATTGGATTGTGTAGTTATTACAACACCGCAAGTGATTTATGAAATTACAAATGAGAAGCAATTGGCTGAAATTAACGGATATATTGAGGCGGACAAGCTTAAAGTGGACGGTACAGGTGATTTAAGCGACATTGTTACTATAACTGACGAAAATCCAGGGTTAACCCTTACAGATGCTTCGGTAATTGAAATTGCTTTACGAAAAAATGCCGCGGTACTAAGCTCTGACAAAAGTCTTAGAAATATATCACAAAAGAAAGGATTACAAGTCATGGGAGTGTTATGGATTATCGAGAGGTTATATAACGTAGGTATTATTGAAAAAGAAGTAGCATTGACAAAGCTTGCTATTTATCCTGAAATAAATAAACGAGCACCCAAACAGGAAACAGATGACCTAATAGGTAAAATTCAAAACCAATAAACAGAACATTGATGGAGATACAAGATTTAGAAAAGATATTATTATCAAGTGGCTCACTAACAGTAGGTGCATATTTAACAGCTGTAAGAGGCAAAATAAACTCCTCTAAAATCCAAAATAGGTTGCACTATGTCTTTTATGCTGTATGTGTTTTAGTTGCATTATTGGGTTTATATTCAGTTTACGCGTTTTGGTCCCAAATTGCGAAACTGAACTGGTTTTTTATCACTTGCGTAATTTTATGCTTATTAGCAAGTTATTTACTTTTCAAGTTTACGTTCAATAATGCAAGTAAAACACAGCAATATAAGACCCGAGATCTAGACCCAATAGTAAATAGATTTACCATCGATGCCGATACAGACAACATCATACTAATTGCAGGGGACCTTAATTTTTTTGGTCAAACACCCGAGGATATGAGTGCGAACTCGCAATATCAGTGCTTATTGAAAGCAGGTTTCAGAAACATACAAATATTATGTTTTGAGCCTAATACTGATGCAGAAAGACGTAGATATGGTAAAGTCATTAATGATTTTGAACGGGTTGAGATAAAATTCTATAGCCCAGAAAATGCAGATTTAAGAATACGAGGAAGAATGAAAACACTACGGAATGTTACACATCTTCTCATTTATAAAAAAATTAAAGCAGGCACATATGAAGCATTGGAATGGGATACAGCAAACGAAAATGGTGCGTTATACACGAATTTATGGACCTTACTATGGTCTATAGCGAGGGTACCTACAGAAGAACAATTACAGGAATACAGAAGATTGTTAATTAATTAAAGATGAACAATTATGAAAGTAATAATAATTAACTCGCCTCTTTTTCGGGAATGTAATAGGTTGTATGATGAGGATTCGCTACCACCTATTGGCTTAGGCTATATTGCAACAATTTTGCACCATAATAATATTGATGTAGAGTTAATAGATGCTGTTGATAGGCGTTTGTCTTTGCAACAAATTATTCAAATGTTGGAAGAAAAGCAGCCAGAGTTTATTGCACTAAATATTTTTACAACAAATTATGATATAGTATATGAGTTGGTAGAATCAATTAGTTTTAGCACTCACTTTATTATTGGAGGTTTATCGACTAAGCAACTGTATAATAAGATTGTTTCCTGGAACACTCAAAATCAAATAGATATTGTAACAGGAGACGGAGAATTAATTACACTTGATATCGTTAATAATTGTGTAAAAGATGTACCATTTTTCTCTTGCGAAAACCGTAGGGTATTTAAGATTGACACATCTTCTCATTATCTTGTAAATGATATTTCAAACGTCCCTCTTAATAGGTCTTTTTTTTCAAACGAACCTGTGAAGCATCCATTGGGTTTTACAGAAGCTAATATCGTAGCTAGTCGAGGTTGTGTTTACAATTGTACCTTTTGTGCTGCAGCACGTTCACTAAATAAAGATTACCCTGTAAGAGAAAGAACAAATGCCTCATTAATCAATGAACTTATAAGCATTAAGGAAACATTCCCTTCTGTTAACTCTATTCGAGTTCTCGATGATCTTTTTTTGAAAAATAATTGTAGTGTCCAGAAGGCAATCGATGTCTTTAGTCAATTTGAGTTTCAATGGCGGTCAATGGCTCATGTAATGACTTTTAAGAATGTTGATGATAATTTGATGAGGTCGCTTAAAGCCAGTGGCTGTTATGAGCTTTTTATTGGTATCGAATCAGGCTCACCGACCGTATTGAGCAGTATTAACAAGACAAAGGACGTTAGTACAATAATTCAAAATTTGACCAAAGTTTTCAAAGCAGGCATAAATATTAAGGGATATTTTATATATGGATTTCCCAACGAGGATGAAAACGACATGAAATTGACCTTTGCACTGGCTGATCAGTTAAAGAATCTCTCTTTGTATTATGGAGTCAATTTCAGAACGAGCGTGTTTCAGTATAGGCCTTATCATGGTACCCAGATATATCATGACCTTGAACAAGAAGGGACGAACCTCAATGTGTTAAACATAGCTCCAAATCGCCTTTTATCCAATTTAGTGGGGCGACAACAGTTTAATTTTCATAGTGGAAACTACTCATCTGTTTCAAATGAAGTACTTCACGACTATATTTACCGTACAATTAACCTCAATGACGGTAAAATATTCGCAAGACTTCGCTCAAAGAGCCAATCTGTGTAAAAGCAAAAGATGTAAGGAATGTGGTCTCTTTTTGAACCAATTGCCAATTTTTGATGAGCAGAAAATATCAAATGTATTTTGGGTTGGATTATCTGCAGTTCAGTTTCAAGACGATGAAGAAATGCAACCTTTATCGCCACTTACAAGGTCAGGTGCTTTGATACATTCTATTGAAGCACCATATTTAGATAAAATATCATTTTATAAAACAAACATAGTTAAATGTGTTCCACTTAAAGAAGATAAAATACGATATCCGGTTGAGCATGAAATGGAAAAGTGTTTTCCAAACTTTGAGCTCGAATTGAGTGAGTTGAAACCAACTACGGTTTTTCTTTTAGGAAAACAAGTGGCAACGTTTGTACTAAAAAAATTATCACACGCTATACCTGAATTTTCACAGGATTTCAATTATGAGCCTATAAAGATAGGCGAAGTAAATTTTGTGCCGGTTCACCATCCTTCGTTTATTTTGGTTTATAAGCGAAAATACATTGACTCATATATTCAAAATATCCAGAAATTATTTATGAAGCAACAATCTGTCTCAAAGTATAAGCATAGAGTTGTTATTAATGAATGTGAATTTGTGTGTGTCTAAATTACAAATGTATTTTCTGAGTTTTTAAGCTTTTTGGCTCAAAATTGAGCCGTGTTAATGACTCCTCACTATCCATAAATAATACACACGCTTTCTGACCTTTGTTTTTAGAAGATGGATATACAATGCCATCAATTTGTATGTGTTTGTTTTTTGAGTAGATGTACCTAAAAAACTCTGTTACTATCTGCGTAGGGACATAATCAATGTGTTCTCTGCCATCTCGCTTTATATCACTTGCTAAATCAACAACAAAATCAATTAAGAAGCCTATTGAATAGTAATGTTTGACACCTTTTCTATCAAAAATACTTGGTAATGGAGGTAGCTGTGTAAAATCAAGTATTGTTAATTCTTCTTTATTCCTAAAAACTGCTGTAGACATTAAACCCTTATCGCTTGTAATGTCTATTGTTTCTTTTACTGAAGTGCTTATATCAAAAGCACAGTAAAACATTGATACTCCGGCAGGACTCATTCTATTTGAATAAATTGCATACTGATCGGGTGGTGCTGCCATATCTTTTGCTTCTCTTACCTCTCCAATTATTTTATGTTGCCTGCATCGAAATAAATCAGTATTACTTGATATTTTATTAATAAGATTTATTGAGTAAACTTTGTCGCCTATTTCTTCAAGAATTGAGTAGGCATCTCTTTTCCGATAGTCTGAAGTTTTGAATTCTGAAATACTAGAAAAAAGATAACGCGATTTTTTTTTTACGATTTTTTTGAAAAATGTCCAATGAGAGAATAGTAAGTCTTTTTCTGTATCATAATAGTCATGAGGTGAACTCCACGGTCTATCATCTATGCACAAAGATATATCTTCATTTAGCTGGTCATTATCAATTTCGATACCAATTACTTCATTAATTAACTCCCAGCCAGAATATGTATCTCCTAAATAACCTCCTTCACTAGAATCATACCCCATAAAATTAGCAGCATCTGTATAAAATTCTATTATACCTTTCATCATAAACCCCATCAGATGTTCTAGGCGCACAACATCTCTATATCTTTTGCAATAAGAGCACGTTCCTCCTATTGAATTTGTGCTGATATATTCTTGTATCGCATAATCGCTAATGTGTTTTGAACATACATGGGTATCTTTAGGCTCTTTCATACCTAGAGCTTCCAATTCTATCCATCTTGATTTTGCTAGACCCATATCTAGTTGTATTTTTATAAGATTACTTGTCAAATTTACTGAGGCATTTTTACAAACGCTGTTAAGGATTATTATTTAAAATATTTTAGCTCCTTTATAAAGGAGCTAATAAATGGTATGCTATTCTTTCCCGTGACAGTAGTCAGGGCAGTACTTTTTCTGGAGCTTTGAAAAGTGTATTGCTGAGTAATTGTACATTAATAGACCAAGTCTTCCCTTAAGGACGAACAAAGACAACACAGGTGACGACTCTGCAACGCCAGCACCTAGTAAAGCACATCTTTATTGCAGCGGATACATTACAGATATAAGTAAATTAGCGGATTCAGGTAAAAAAAAATGAATACCCTCACATTTACTAAACCCTGATATAGCTCGTATGGTAATGACTTGTTCAATCTCAATGTATATAACAGCAACCCAAGCAATCAGGGTATGGCATCAAGTGCCATGTATTGGGCAACAAGCATTATGAACTGACCAATCATCTGTGTAATGTGCAAGTAGTGGTACTTGTTAGGGCAACACCGAAATTCAATCAAACTGATTGTAGCGGGATACAAATCGGACATTAATCTGGCACATGATTATTATCCGTTCTGAATGTTAATGCGTGGGCATTATTTAGCCGATGATTCTCAGAAATGTGTAACAATTAATACCACGGTACTTATACCGATCTACCAGTGGATATATCATATACTGACTAGATGCATTTTCGATCATACTGCCTGTTTCGATATACTATAGCTTTAGGTCTTTATCAATTCGGGTTAAAAGAATACAAATAGCATAAACTCATCCACATTTACTACAATGTTGCTACAAACCTGCTACAATAAGAATACTTGATTTTTAATCTATCTTATTTGTTTTGAGTGAGTTAAATGAAATGCTACAAAATGCTACCGTTCTGTAAGCAAGAAAAATGACTATTACTTGTATCGTCCGTCTATAGGTATAGACTTAACCCGAGTTAGAACAATGGTAACAGGTACATTAAAAGATAAAGGAGCCCAAAAGGGCTCCTTTATCTTTTCGTCTAACCATATCATATTATAAATAATCGTCAATTTTCTAAAATACTATATTTTGAACGAGTTTGAAAAATTGGCTCAATGTAAACCGCTTAAAGCCAACCCTACACTGTCTTTCAGTGAGTATATACGCCAGAAAAAATCCTTCAGTTGGTTCGACACTCGTTCCGTAGACTCCACAAAAAAATAAAAAGGCTGCAAGTATTTCTTGCAGCCTTTTATGTTAGTATTTATACAGATTAATAACCCATGCCCATACCGCCACCTGGCATATCGTGGCTATGAGGTGCTTCTTTCGGAGCAGGTTTGTCCGCAATTACGCATTCAGTAGTCAGCAACATGCTTGCTATAGAAGCTGCGTTTTCCAGTGCTACGCGGCTTACTTTAGTTGGGTCTATTACACCCGCTGCCAGCATGTTTTCGTATGTTTCTGTACGTGCGTTGAAACCGAAATCCGCTTTGCCTTCTTTTACTTTTTGTACAATGATAGAACCTTCAATACCAGCGTTAGCAACTATCTGGCGCAGAGGCTCTTCCAATGCACGGCGTACAATGGCAACACCTGTAGTTTCATCATTGTTGTCGCCTTTCAATCCGTCTAAAGATTCGATAGAACGGATGTAAGCAACACCACCACCAGGTACTATACCTTCTTCTACCGCAGCGCGTGTAGCGTGCAATGCATCGTCAACACGGTCTTTCTTTTCTTTCATTTCTACTTCTGTAGAAGCACCTACATACAGTACCGCTACACCACCGCTCAACTTAGCAAGACGCTCTTGCAGTTTTTCGCGGTCATAGTCGCTGGTAGTAGTTTCCATCTGTGCTTTTATCTGATTAACGCGTGCAACGATTGCATCTTTCTCACCTTTACCACCTACTACAGTCGTGTTATCTTTGTCTATAGTAATGCTTTCTGCTTGGCCAAGAGAAGCGATAGTTGCATTCTCTAATTTATAACCCTGCTCTTCGCTGATAACTGTACCACCGGTCAATACCGCGATATCCTGCAGCATTTCTTTGCGACGGTCGCCAAAGCCAGGAGCTTTTACAGCAGCTATTTTCAGAGAACCACGCAGTTTGTTTACCACCAGTGTTGCCAATGCTTCACCGTCAACATCTTCAGCTATAATCAACAACGGGCGGCCACTTTGTACTGTGCTTTCCAGTATTGGCAGTATGTCTTTGAGCGTGCTGATTTTCTTATCGTAGATAAGGATATATGGATTCTGCAGTTCAGCCTGCATTTTTTCTGTATTAGTAACAAAGTATGGGCTCAGATAACCACGGTCAAATTGCATACCTTCTACTACATCAACAGTAGTTTCAGTACCTTTTGCTTCTTCTACAGTTATAACACCTTCGTTACCTACTTTGCCCATAGCCTGTGCTATCAACTTGCCAATTTCATGATCGTTGTTGGCAGAGATAGTAGCTACCTGTTCAATCTTTTTATTGTCGTTACCAACTTTTTCAGATTGTTTTTTCAGGTTTTCAACCACTATAGACACAGCTTTGTCTATACCGCGTTTCAAATCCATAGGGTTAGCGCCTGCTGCTACGTTTTTCAGGCCTTCACCTATTATAGATTGAGCCAATACAGTAGCAGTAGTAGTACCATCACCTGCTACGTCAGCAGTCTTAGATGCTACTTCTTTCACCATCTGCGCACCCATGTTTTCAATAGCGTCTTCCAGTTCTATTTCTTTAGCTACTGATACGCCGTCTTTCGTTACACTTGGTGCGCCAAATTTTTTCTCAATTACTACATTACGACCTTTAGGGCCCAATGTTACTTTCACTGCATCAGCCAGTATATCTACACCACGCTTCATTTTGTTGCGTGCATCTGTATTAAAGAAAAGTTGCTTTGCCATATATTAAATTTTATTTTTTAATTGATTTGGATGGAAAATGAATTAAACAATAGCCAGAATATCGCTTTCGCGCATGATCAGGTAATCGTTACCTTCTATAGAAATTTCAGTACCTGCATATTTGCCATATAATACTGTATCTCCCGATTTTACAGACATTGGTTCATCTTTTTTACCAGGGCCTGCAGCTACTACGGTGCCGCGTTGTGGTTTTTCTTTAGCAGTGTCCGGGATGATAATACCACCTGCTGTTTTCTCTTCTGCTGCTGCGGGTTTCACAATTACCCTGTCGTGCAGCGGTGTGATGTTTACGTTAGCCATAGTTTATTAATATTTAAATATTTAAAAATTAGTTTATACTCATACCCTACATCTTTTGTGCCATTGGCTTTGGGGCTGCAAAGGTGCGCCAATTTTTCAGAAAAAAGTACTTTTTTTAATATGTCGTGTTCATTTTCTGTCAGTTTATATTTTAAATACTCCAAATGAACCTTTCATTTTGGCAGGCGTTATCTTCGCATCGTTTTAAAACTACAATCAATTTATTATGGCAATACAAGTAGGGCAACAAGCCCCCGATTTTACACTCCGCGATACGGAAAAGAACAAAGTAACCCTCAGCGAACAAAGGGGTAAGAACGTATTATTATTATTCTTTCCCGTAGCATTTACCAGTGTATGTACCGCAGAATTGTGCAGTGTACGCGATAACCTGTCTTTTTACAACAATGCAAACGCTGTAGTATATGGCATATCGGTAGATGCATTATTTTCTTTGGGCAAATTCAAAGAAGAGCAAAACCTCAATTTTACATTATTGAGTGACTTCAATAAAGAAGCCTCAACAGCTTATGATACTATATACGAAAGCTGGTTTAATGACATGAAAGGAGTTTCAAAACGTTCTGCATTCGTTATAGACAAAGATGGCATTGTGAAATATGCAGAAGTATTGGAAAATGCCGGCGATGTACCTAACTTCAATGCTATACAAGAGGTGCTGAAAAGCTTGAACTAAGGTTCTACACCTTTACAATTATCATTGTTATGAAGAGATATCTGTTATTGATAGTGTGCCTTTTTGCAATAAAGGCAAATGCACAAGTATTGTTGAATAATATGGAGCAATGGCGTTTAGTGCCGGTTGGTTCACCATCAGTAACATTAGATGTCGTTAATGGTTGGCGTTGTCCGGATTCAATTGCACATGAATTTGGGTTTCTCATCAGCAATCCCAAGCGACAATTATTCAAATCAAGTGATAAAGTAAGTGGTGATTATGCTGCCAGAATAGTGTCTGAGATACAAGGTAGTTTCGGTAGTTCTGCAGGCATCTTAACAAGTGCGGTAATAAAGCTGGATTTAGTCAATCAAACGTATACTTTGTCTGGAGGTACACCAATCTATGGCAGGGTTAACTTTATTAATGCATGGATAAAGTATAACCCACAAGGCGGAGATACCGCAAGTGTATCTGTATCTGTCATTAAAACGGGTGCAGGTGCAGGTGGAAACGATTCAGTACTGGGCACGGGTGTTTACAGGGTAAGTACGCAAATACCATATACTTTGGTAGACGTGCCCATAACCTATACAAATACTACTACATTGCCCGATGCATTGCAAATCGTTTTTTCAAGCAGCGGCAGGCGCGCAACAGTTGGCAGCGAATTATTGATAGATGATGTCAGTTATTCTATATTTCCGGCAAGCGTAGCTAACAACAATGGTAGCAAGCAAGTATTAGTCTATCCCAATCCCGCATCAGACAAACTCTATATTAATAGTAGCGATGCTATTCATAAAATTACTCTATACAGTATGGATGGCAGGCAGCTTATGTCAGAATATTTTCAGGGAAACACCTCACTTGATGTTGCTTCTTTACCACAGGGTACTTACTGTTATGCTTTGGCTGATGATAACGGTACAATCATACAGCGGCAAACAATAACAATTGCTCGTTAAAAAAATAGGGTGGTCATCCACCCTATTTTTTATATGTCTTAGTGCTATCTACAGGTAAGAAGATGCTGAAGGTACTGCCCTCTCCTACAACAGATTCCACATAAATATCGCCTTTATGTAGCTCTATGATACGGTGTGCTAATGCAAGCCCTAAGCCGGTACCGTGTATCAGATTGGTGTTTTCATACTTCAAGCCGCGAAAGAAAGGTTGGAAGATGGTTTCCAATTCATTGGGTGGTATGCCGGGGCCGTTGTCTTTTACTTCTACTACTATATTCTGAAACGTATAGGTAAGCGATACTTTGGCGCATTTATCTTTAGAAAACTTACAGGCATTGTGTATAATGTTTCTCAGTGCGCTATAAAGCAGTGCTTCGTTGCCATATAAAATGTCAAAACCTTCACTTTCAGGAAAATCTTCAAAGTTCAGCTTTACATCATATAGCTGACTGATTTTTTTCATCTCGCCGGGTATGCGCATCAGCAACTCGTCTATACGTACTTTTGTAAGGTCTATACCGCCTACAGAGCCGCTCGCTTTTGCAATTTCAAGTATACTGCGCA
The DNA here is from genome assembly GCA_937919945.1 of uncultured Chitinophagaceae bacterium. Taxonomy (GTDB): domain Bacteria; phylum Bacteroidota; class Bacteroidia; order Chitinophagales; family Chitinophagaceae; genus Polluticoccus. The sequence continues at coordinate 63,981 of CALESY010000130.1, forward strand.
CAAGTAGTGCTAATCGTTTTACGTCATCTTTTACTGAAAGGAATACCTTTTTGTACTCTTCATTACTGCGTTCCTTATGTAGTGCAACATCAAGTTGGCTGCTGATGGCTGCTAATGGTGTTGTTAATTCGTGCGATGCATTGGATAAGAAGCGGCGTTGCGTATCGAATGAAGACTGCAGACGGTCGAGTAGGTTGTTGATGGTTGTTGCCAGTTCCCACAATTCATCTTTTTCTTTACCCGTCGTAAGCCGTGCAGAAAATGCTTCAGAAGATATTTTTGTCAGTTTATCTGTCAGTTTACTGATGGAGCGAACAACATATCTGGAATAAAAATAACCGGTAATAAAAAAGATGATGATAAACCCTGCAATACCGCTTATCATCAGTGTTCTTAATTGCTGTAGCCATACGATGCTAAGCTTATTATCTGCCGCAACTACTACAATATGTTTACGGTCTTCAGTATAGGCTACAGCGCTACGAAACCCGGCAATGAAATAATATGGTTCGCCTGATTTCAGCTTTCCTAAGGTGTTTTTATTGATATGCAGCGATTGTGTTGCATCTTCATCGAAACTGTAAATTTCTTTGCCTGCTGTATTAAAAACGATAATACTTTTATCTACCAACGTACTTGCAGATAGTGATGAGAACAAATGTAGCAGGCTGTCTTTATTTCCTTGAGCATCGTACAGGCGATAAACGCTTTCTGCCTGCACCCGTAATTTGTTATTAAATTCTTTTGTTTGGTTTTGATAGGTAAAGGTATACATCAGCCAACACCCTGATAAAAGCAGTACCAGCGCAATGAGCGTGTAGCCGAAGGTGATTCTGTACTTTAAATGCATCAGTCAGCCTCAGTTTTTAAAATATATCCCATACCAACTTGTGTATGTATCAGTTTCGGCGTGAAGTCTTTGTCCAGTTTCTTGCGAAGGAAGTTTACATAAACATCTATCACATTGGTTTGTGTATCAAAGTCTATATCCCACACATCTTTAGCAATATCAGCTCTCGATACTACTTTGCCTTTGTTTTTGAGCAAATACTCCAGTAGTTGAAATTCCTTAGCTGTCAGCGGTATTTTTTGCCCGCTGCGTTTCACATCTTTGTTATCCAGATTTACTTCTAAATCTTCAAGGCTCAGTATTTTTTCCGCAGGCGTTTCTACAGCTACGTCTGCGCGGCGTAGCATGGCTTTTACCCTTGCCAGCAGCTCTCGAAATTCAAATGGTTTTACAATGTAATCATCTGCCCCTACATCAAAGCCCTGTATTTTATTATCCATAAAGTTGAGGGCTGTAAGCATGATGATGGGTATGCGCTTATCTTTTTCCCGTATTATTTTACAAAGCTCGTATCCGTTGAGAAATGGCAGGTTGATGTCAAGTATAATGAGGTCGTATGGGTTATTGAGGTATAGCTTTTTACCTTCCAGTCCATTGTAGGCTACAGCAACATCAAAATGTTCTTCTTCCAGCCCCGATTGCAGGGTATCGGCAATCTTTTTTTCGTCTTCTACCAGTAATATACTATGTTTCATGTAGTTCTGATTAGTATGTTCTTATCAAAATAATGTAGTTGAATAAAGGTTGCATTAAAAACAGATTAAAATAACACTAACTATTTATCAGGTAGAACCTTTAACAGGTTTACGTTTCGTTATACAAGATAAGCAATAATCGTTTTGCGCAAAAGAGGATTTTTAAGTGTCGTAATCATTGATGCGCTATTATTTAGTAACTTGTACTATTGATAAAAAACAGAATGCTTATGAAACAAGCAGCTTTATGGCTGTTGTGCATATTGTTGTGCAATACAACAAATGCAGCCGACTCTACCATTGTAGTATCACATCAGGATGTTGTTATTAAAACCAATCCTGCTGTTGGCGAAACAAAATATCCTCAGTGGGCTATATTTCCCGATGCCACCAAGCAGTATCGGAAAGTATTGATGCAGCTATCTTTCGAATGTGCACCGGGGCTGAAGTGTGGTGAGTGGGATTATATAAATAATATAATAGTAGGACGAACAGGCAGCAAGAATAATGCACCGCTCAATTATGAAATTGCCCGTTATATAACACCTTACGGGTTTTATTGGAACTCATCCATGAACTGGCAGCATAGCTGGTATTATGATGTTACTGATTTCGCTTTGTTACTGCATGATTCTGTAGAAGTTATCTACCGCCATTCAGGCTACGAGGCTAATAATGATAGAGGATGGAAAGTGAACCTGAAATTCATTTGCATTGAGGGAACGCCTGTAATGGAGCCCGTGAAGATTACAAAACTTTGGGATGGCTCTTACAGAATGGGCGATACTTCCATGCCAGTAGAAACATACCTCACTGCACAAAATATTACACTCGATGCAGCCACACAGCAGGCTCGCATCAAAATGATGAATACCGGGCACGGCAGTGATAGTGCAGAAGGCTGTATGGAGTTTTGCAGCAAGTACAGGGAAATATTGTGGGACGGGAATGTCATTAATAAACGAGATATCTGGCGTAATGATTGTGGTTATAATGCGGTGTACCCCCAAGCAGGTACATGGGTATATGATCGTGCCGGTTGGTGTCCCGGTTCGCCGGTAGCTTATGACCATGTTGATGTCGGGAGTGTGGCAGGTAGCAGCGCACATACTGTAGATATGAATATGCAACCTTACATAGCATATAATAACTTCGGTAACATATATACTACTGCTTATTTGATAGAGTATAAAAATGCGGCAAAAACAAATGATGCATCGCTTGAAACAATAATGGCGCCAAGTAAAGAGGCTGAGTTTAAGCGTATGAATCCTATTTGTAATACCCCTGTTGTGGTAATACGAAACAATGGTAGCGCAAATCTTACCAATGCATTGATAGAATATGGAGAAGAGGGTGGAACAATGGCTACTTACCAATGGACAGGTAGCTTGGCAACACAGCAATACGATACTGTAGAGCTGACTAACCCGGTTAGTTGGACAAAAGCATCAGGTAAGTTTCTAGTTAACATCAAAACTGTAAATGGTGTTGCTGATGAATATACCGAAGACAATAGCCTTACTTCCGATTTTACAGCACCTGTTGTGTTCCCGCCTAAGATTATTGTTCACTTTCAAACAAATAAAGACGCCAGTGAGAATAATTACACCATCTATAATGCAACTACCAATAAAGTACATTATCAGAAATCTGGCTTTACAAATGAAAAACTGTATTTAGATACTATCAGCTTGAGCCCTGGTAATTGTTATTATTTCCGTTTTTCTGATGAGGGGCAATCCGGTGTTACAGGTTCAAACAAAGACGGACTTAACTTTTGGGCATTGAATGCTTATGAAGGTACTGGTATATTGCGCATAAGAAATGCGGCTAATGGTAATGTTTTAAAAGATATTACCGGTACGGTAGCTGGGCCATATAATACTACGGGTGGCGACTTCGGAGCATACTATGGTTTATACTTTATGGCTGCATTCGGGTTGAATGTGGAAGACGTACAAACTACAAGCGCGCAGGTTGATGTTTATCCTAACCCGGCTAATAGTGTGGTGTATGTAACGTATACAGGATTGCCGGAAAAAGGCAACATCTACCTGACAGATATGCAAGGCAGGGTTTTGCAAACACGTGAGGTGAATAATATCACCGGAACGACAGCTATGGATATTGAAGGACAGGCAGCCGGTGTTTACATTATTAAGTTGGTATCCGGCAAT